>DAIMHT010000113.1:0-5559 GCA_036723155.1 Actinomycetota bacterium | reverse complement strand
CGATCAGCCGGATCTTCGGGATCCTCTGGTACTACCTGGTGTTGTGGGCGTGGGGTCTCAACGTGCTCATGCTCGTCGCCGTCGGCTGGACGTTGGGTGTCGTCGTCGGCCGCCGGTTGCAAGGCGCGACGCGCCAACGGGCCGACACCGCGGGTCGAGTCGCGCTCATCGGCGTGGCCGTGGTCATGACGGTGGTGTTCGCGGTGGAGGCCGCCGACGTCGAGTTCCCGACCCCGCGACTCTCGAGGACGCTGGGCGCCGTGGTCGACCCGACCGTGCGAGCCCTCGAGCGTCAACCGGGACCGGACGGGGGTCGGCGGGGCACGTACCTCGTGACGTTCGGGGATCCCGCGTCGCTCGGCGCGCAGGGGTTCGGGCTGATGAACGAGCTCGAGCGGCGAGGGTTCCACATCGGGGCGCTCGACCTGTACCGGGGACCGGTCACACCGCACCGGGTGCTGACCTTCTCGCAGGCGACCGCCGTCGTGCACTTGTCGATCGGGCCCGACATCCCGTACTGGCGCGCCAAGCCGGGGGTGCAGCAGGTCGCGTACTACGACCCCCGCAGCCCCGCGGAACGAGCCGAGTTCGATCGGATCCACGCCCAGGTCATCGCCGACCTGCGAGCCCACGGTCTCGAGGTGCTCGTCCCCGGTGTCGACGGTGACCTGTTCGCCACCACGCTCGACCCGCGCCTGCCGCGCACCGCTCGGCTCGGGTTGTCCCGTCTCGCCGACCTCGGGCTTCCGGCGGCGGTCTTCCTCGCGCCGCCGTCGGTGAAAGGCTGATGCGACTCGACGGCGGTGCGGTGCGACACCGGTGGCCCGGCGTCGGGGACGGCTCCGCGCGGCCCTCGTCCCACCGGGCTCGGAGGCGCACGTGACCAGCGACGTCGACGTCACCGCCTCGCGGCGCGGGCAGCCCGACCGGGGCGAGCCCCCCGACTCCTCCGCGTCGCGGTCGCCGAGCCGGTTGGCGTTCCGCCTCTTCGTGGCCTCGGTGTTGGTCGCGGCGGTGCCGGTCGTGGTGGCGACGGTGCGGGCGTTGGGACGGCACTGGATCCCGATCGGCGACGACGGGTTCTTCGCCGTCCGGTCCCTCGACGTGTTCGGCCATCACATCCCGCTCCTGGGGACGTGGTCGTCGTCGTCGCTGTCGTATCACGCCAACCTGAACAACCCGGGCCCGCTGCTCTTCGACGCGCTGGCCGTCCCGGTCAAGGTGCTGGGTCCCAACACCGGCCTGGCCGTCGGCGTCACGCTGTTGAACCTCGCCGCCATCGTCGGCATCGCGGTGTTCGCCTACCGGCGGGGCGGTGTGCTGCTCGGGACGCTGGCGATGACGGTCACCGCGGTGTTGTGCTGGTCGATGGGCAGCGAGCTGCTCTTCGAGCCGTGGCAGCCGCACGTCTTGCTGTTGCCGTTCCTGCTCTTCTTGGTGCTCGTCTGGTCGGTGGCGTGCGGGGACCTCGTGGCGCTCCCGTTCGCGGTGTTCGTGGGCAGCTTCGTGCTCGAGACCCACCTGACCTATTCGGTGCTGGTGCCGGTGCTGGTGATGTTCGCCGTCGTCGCGGCCGCGCTCGCGTTGCGACGCGACCGGGCCCGGGACCCCGACCGGTGGCCGGATCGGCGGCGACACCTCGTCCGGATCAGTGCGGTGACCGCGGTGGTCGGTGTGGCGGCGTGGACGCAGCCGATCATCGAGCAGTTCACCAGCGCCGGGAAAGGCAACCTCACCCGGCTGGTGGACGCCGCCCGCGCCTCGGGGGTCCACACCGTCGGCGCCGGCCTCGGGGCGCGCCTCGCGGCCGCGGTCATCGCGCTCCCACCCTGGTGGTTCCGCCCGTCGGTCAAGGACACGTTCCAACCCCCGGGGTGGCACCCGCCGTCACTGGGTCTGGCCGTGGCGTCGCTGGTGGTGACGGTCGGGATCCTGGCCGCATGCGCCTGGGTGGGCCGTCGCAGCGGAGACCGGACGTCGGTCCTCGCGGTCGTGACCGCGACCGTGGCGATGCTCGTCGCGATCATCACCGTGGCCAAGAGCCCGATCACCCTGTTCGGCGCGTACACGCCGCACGGACTTCGGTTCCTGTGGCCGATCGCGGCGTTCCTCTTCTTCGCGATCCTGGCCACGGTCGCCACCCGGGTCCACGCGTCGTGGCTCGCCTCGACCCGGCGGGGACCGGAGTGGCTGGTCGGCGCGTTCGTGCTCGTGGCCGTGGTCTTCGGCCTGCTGAACCTTCCGTACGCCAACCTCGGCGACGGGCCCAACTCCCAAGAGTGGGCGATCCCGGCCCAACGGCAGCTCCAAGCGCGGATGTCCAGCCTCGACGGTCACGGGCCGTTGCTGATCGACGACCTCTTCCTCGGTGCGTTCGCCGACCCGTACGGCGGCGCGGTCCTCGTCGACCTGCAGCAGCGCGGCGTCTCGTTCGTCGCCCGCGACCCGGGGCTGGTGCGCCAGCTCGGCCCGGACCGTCAGTTCACCGGCCACAACGCCACCGCGGCACTCCTGTTGCGGATCGGTGACGCCACCCGCGTGCCCCCAGCGGGGTCGCGCCGCGTCGCGTTCGGTGAGGGCCTCTCGACCCAAGACCAGCAGGAGCTGACCCGCCTGCATCAACAGCTCGCCGACTACCTGCGACGCACCGGCGTGCAGCTCAACCCTCGAGGCCAGGACGCGCTCCGCCGGGGGAACCTCCCGAACGTGGGCGCCCTGCCGTCACTCGGCCCCGGCCTCAACCCCGAGCCGCTGTTCACGTCGCGAGAGCTCGGGCTCATGATCGACCAGCACGAGCTGATCCTCGACCCGCACTGGAGCACCCGCTTCGCCCGCTACTCCCTGCTGCAGGGCAACTGGGACCGCGAGACGGTGGC
Source organism: Actinomycetota bacterium (assembly GCA_036723155.1). Lineage (GTDB taxonomy): Bacteria > Actinomycetota > Acidimicrobiia > IMCC26256 > PALSA-555 > PALSA-555. Next base: position 2,683 of record DAIMHT010000113.1, on the reverse strand, counting down.
GTTGTTCGTCGGTCCGATCACCGGGCCGAAGCGCCCCAACAACCAGGTCGGGCGGGGATGAGCGTCGACCCGGAGGTCGGCTCGCTCGGCTTCGGTCTCGTGGTGCCGCTCTACAACGAGCAGTCGCGCTTCGACGAGTTCGGCCAGCAGCTCGTCGACTTCCTGCACGCCCAACCCGCCGGCAGCGAGCTGGTCTTCGTCGACGACGGCAGCGACGACGCGACGACCGACCTGGTCGAGGCGCTGATCGCCAAGAACCCCGGGTCGCGGATCACGCTCCTCCGGCGGGCCCACGCCGGGAAGGGCGCCGCCGTCGCCGCGGGACTGGCCACCGCCACCGCGCCGTGGGCGGCGTTCTGTGACCTGGACCTCTCGACCCCCCTCGACGAGCTCGAACGGGTCGTGCACGCCGCGCAGCGGGCCGACGTGCTGGCGGTCGGGTCGCGTGACCTCGCCGCCTCGACCCTCGTCCGACCCGAGGGCCCGATCCGAGAAGCCCTGGGCCGGGCCTACAACCGGCTCCTCCAGGCCACCATCACCCCCGGGATCGTCGACACCCAGTGCGGCGCGAAAGCCGCCAGCCGGCGGGTCTGGCAAGCGATCCTCCCCGAAAGTCGCGAGACCGGGTACGCGTGGGACGCCGAAGCCATCGCGATCGCCCGGGCCCGCTCCATCCCCGTGCACGAGGTCCCGATCCAATGGCGTCACGACGACCGGTCCAAGGTCAACGTCGCCCGTGACGGCACCGCGATGGTGGCCGCGATCCCACGGATCTGGCGCAACACCCGACGGGTCAAGGCCAGCGGCCCCCCCCACGAAGCCGGCGAGGTCTTCGACGAGACGAACGCCGACATGCTCAGCCAAGCCGACACCGAACACTGGTGGTTCCGCAGCAAGGCGGCGCTGGTCTCGACCGCGATCCGCCGGGTCGCGCCGCCCGCGTCGCCGGCCCGCTGGCTCGCCGATGTCGGCGCCGGATCCGGCGGAGTCACCTCGATGCTCGGCTGGGACCCCAGTCACCTCATGGTCATCGAGGGCAACGAGGCCCTGGTCCGCCACGCCCACAGCCGCCACGGCCTCTACGGGCTCCAAGCCAACGTCGACGTCCTCCCCCTCGCCGACGGCGCCATCGACGTCGTCTGCCTCCTCGACGTCCTGGAGCACCTCGCCGACCCCGTCGCCGCGCTACAAGAAGCGCGGCGGGTGCTGAGTCCCGACGGTCGCGTCGTCATCAACGTGCCCGCGCACGAATGGCTCTGGAGCGACGCCGACCAGTTCCTCGGCCACGTGCGTCGCTACACCCGCCGCGCGTTGCGCGCCGAGCTCGCGGCCGCCGGCTTCGAGCCCCACGTCCTCACCCACGTCTTCAGCTGGCTGGTGCCCCCGGTCTGGGTGAAGCGGCGCGCCACCAAGTCCAACGGACCCGAGCTCGGCCTCGACCAGACCTCACCGCTCATCGACCGCGTCGCGATGGCCCTGACCCTGGTCGAGCGCCAGCTCGTCGGTCGCGTCACCGTCCCCGTCGGGACCTCGATCCTCTGCGTGGCCCGGAAGGCCACGCCGTCCTGAGCGCCGCTACGGGAGGCGCTTGAGGGCCCGCAGCAGCCCGAGCCGAGCGGGGGACTGGTGCTCGGACCCGGTCGCTCCCGCCAGCTGGTCCCGGTGCGCGAGGAACCAGTCGTAGGACTCGACGACCATCGACGCGTTCGAGTGCTTCGGCTCCCATCCGAGCTCCGAGCGGGCCCGGGTGACGTCGAACCACAGCGATTCGCCGTACAGCATCCAGTGGTACGGGGCGAACGGGGCCAGGCCCAGCCCGGCCAGGCTCTGCATCGCGGCGCGGGTCGGTCCGACCGGGAGGGACCGGACCCGCGATCCGGTGGCGGCGTGATCGACGAGGGCCTGCAACGTCTCGCGCATGGTGCCGAACTCGGTGGCGCCCACGTTGTACACCGTCGCACCCGCACGGTCCCCGGCCCGGAGGCACGCGTCCGCGAGGTCGGAGGCGTGGACGAACTGGTAGCGGTTGTCACCCCGGTTCAAGACGAACACCGGCGCGCCGTCGGCGACGAACTCGAACAGGATGGCCATGATCCCCAGCCGCCCGTGGCCGAGGATCGTCCGGGGCCGCACGATCGTCACGTCCAGGCCCGCCGCGGCCGCCTCCCGACACAGCTGCTCCGCTTCCAGCTTGGCTCGCCCGTAGTCCTCCAACGGACGCGGCGGGGTGTCCTCGGTCACCGGGTTGCACGGCGGGATCCCGAACACCGCGCTCGACGAGGTGTGCACGACCTTGGACACCTTCGCGTCCCGGGCCGCGACCAGCAGGTTCGCGGTGCCGACGACGTTCACCGACCGGAACAACGCCCGGTCCTTGGCCAGCGGCACCTGCGCCACGTTGTGGAAGACCACGTCGACGTCCACGCACGCGGTCCCCACCGCGGCGCGGTCCCGGATGTCGCCGGCCACGAACTCGACCCCCTCGCGAGGCTCGGGCGGGTTGCGGTCAAAGACCCGGACCCGGTCGCCCCGGGCGACGGCCTCGTCGACGAGCACGCTCCCGAAGTAGCCGCTGCCCCCGGTCACGAGCACCGACCGTCCGCTCACAGGGCGTCCCCGCGCTGGAGGCAGAACCGCACGCTGGCCCGCATCCCGTCGAACATGGACGTCGACGGGTGGTAGC
>DAIMHT010000112.1:0-5575 GCA_036723155.1 Actinomycetota bacterium | reverse complement strand
TCGACACGGCGTACGGTGCAGGCGTGGCGACGCTGCGCTTCAACCACATGGAGCTGACGTTTCCTCCCGGGACGCTCGACGAGTCGTTCCGCCGTGACATCGCGGCGTTCTACGGCGAGCTGTTCGGCTGGGAGTCGAGCGACGTGGAGGTCGTCGGGCAGAACTGCCAGTACCTGCGGATCGACGACGGCCAGTTCATGCTGCTCGCCGAATCGGAGCGGCCGATGCAGTCGCCGGGCTACGACCATCTCGGGCTGCTCTGCGACACCCGAGCCGAGGTCGACGACGTGTTAGCCCGAGCCAAGACGTACCGGGACCGCGACGACCGGGTCCGGGTGAAGGAATACGAGGATCTCAACACCGGCAACGTGACGGTCCATGCGTTCTACGTGAAGTACCTCTTGCCGATCTGGTTCGACGTGCAGTGCATGGAATGGCAGGCGGGGACCGCGCCGAGTCACCGCTGGCAGTACACGTCGGCGTAGCGCGGCCGTGGACTTCAACCCGTTCTCGCCCGACTTCTTCGACGACCCGTACGGCACCTACCGGTGGCTTCGCGACGAAGCCCCGGCGTACCACAACGAGCAGTACGGCTTCTGGGCCCTGTCCCGCTACGAGGACGTCGTCGCGGCGCACCGCGACTGGAAGACCTTCAGCAGCGAGCACGGCCTCACGATCGACCAGCTCACGGACCCGGACAGCTCGGTGCGGGGCACGAGCATCATCATGATGGACCCCCCGGAGCACGAGTTGCTCCGCAAGCTCGTGAGCCGCGTGTTCACCCCGCGGGCGGTCGCGGCATTGGAGCCGATGGTGCGCGGCATCGTCCGGTCCCGGCTCGACCCGCTGATGGACCGCGACGACTTCGACCTGGTCGCGGACTTCTCGGGTCCGTTCCCGGTGGAGGTCATCTCGACGATGCTCGGGGTCCCCGAGGGAGACCGGCAGCAGATCCGACACTGGACCGACGCGCTCCTGTACCGGGAGCCCAACGACCCGCGCACGACCCACGCGGGCATGGAGGCCGCGCTGCTGGAGGTCGGCTACTTCCTGGACCTCATCGCCGACAAGCGGGCCACCCCGAGCGACGACCTGATCAACCGGCTCATCGAGGTGGAGGTCACCGACGAGGACGGCACCTCCCACCAGCTCACCGACGGTGACATCGCCGGCTTCGCGGTGCTGATCGCCGCCGCGGGCAGCGAGACGGTCACGAAGCAGGTCGGCAACGGCGTGGTGCTCTTCGACCGGAACCCCGACGAGTGGCGCCAGCTCCTCGAGGACCGGTCACAGGCCGCGAACGCGGTCGAGGAGGTCCTGCGCTACTGGGCGCCGTCGCAGTACCAGGGGCGGTTCTCGCACGCCGCGTCGACCTGGCATGGCGTGACGATCCCTGAGGGGATGCCCGTCCTGTTGATCACCGGCGCCGCGAACCGCGACGACCGCGCCTACGACGATCCCGACCGGTTCGACATCGACCGGCCCCAGCCGCTGGCGGTGGGGCTGGGTCACGGGATCCACGCCTGCCTCGGCGCGGCGTTGGCGCGCCTCGAGAGCCGCATCGCGTTCGAGGAGATCGCCGACCGCTGGCCCCGCTACGCCGTCGACGACGCCGGCCTCCGACGGGTCCAGATGTCCAACGTCGCCGGGTTCTCGAACGTCCCGGTGCGGGCTTCGGCGTAACCACCGGCGACGCCGGTCCCCAACATTGGGACCTCTATGACACACTGCGGCCCATGACGACCGGTGCGATCACCGCCGAGGGCATCGCCCGGCTCCGGGCCCGGATCGGGGTCCCCGAGCCGAACCCGCACCCGGCGCACTACGCCCACCCCAACGAGGACGCGTTCCGCCACGTCGCCGAGGCCTACGGCGACGACAACCCCCTGTGGTGCGACCCGGCGCACGGCCCGGCGACCCGGTGGGGCGGGGTCATCGCATCACCGGCGCTGGTCGGGGGCGACACGCTGATCGGCGTCGACGAGGTCTCGGAGGTCCCGGCCGAGCACCGCGACCTGATGAAGGGCGACCCGCTGCGGGGCGTGCACGCGTTCTACTCCGCGAGCGCCCGCGAGTGGTGGGCGCCGCTCCGCCCGAACCGGCCCCTCTGGCGCCGCAACGCCCTGGTCGGTGTGCTCGACAAGCCCAGCGAGTTCGCGGGCCGGGCGGTGCACGAGTGGACCGGGCAGGTGTTCCGGGACGACGAGCACCTGCTGTCGGCCCAGCTGCGGCTCATGGTCCGCACCGAACGGGAAGCCGCGCGGCGACGCGACGCCGGGGAGCGGCGCGGGCCCGAGCCGTACACCGACGAGGAGCTGGCCTCGATCGACGAGCAGTACGACCGGGAGGGGCGCCGGGGCGCGGAGCCTCGCTGGTGGGAAGACGTCGAGGAAGGCGACGAGCTCGAGCCCCGCGTGAAGGGCCCGCTGACCGTGACCGACGTGATCTGCTGGCACGTCGGGATGGGCATGGGCCTCTACGGGGTGCGCCCGTACCGCCTGGCCTTCGAGAACCGGCAGCGGATCCCGCGCTTCTACCATCGCGACGAGTTGAACATCCCCGACGTCATGCAACGCGTGCACTGGGACCCCGAGTTCGCGCGTCGTTCCGGGAACCCGACGACGTTCGACTACGGCCGGATGCGCGAGACCTGGTTCATCCATCTCTGCACCGACTGGATGGGCGACGACGGCTGGCTCTGGAAGCTCGACTGCGAGTTCCGCCGGTTCAACTACGTCGGCGACACCCATTGGATGCGCGGCCGCGTCGTGCGCAAGTACCTCGCCGACGGTGAACGACCCGCGGTCGACCTCGAGCTGTCGGGCGAGAACCAACGTCACGAGCTGACCACGCCCGGTCACGCCACGGTGCTGCTCCCCAGCCGGTCGCAGGGGCCGGTACGGCTCCCCGACCCGCCCGGCGGCGCGACCACCCTCGAGGCCGCCCTCGACGCCCTCGCGGTCCGGTACGCCGAACCGGCGGGGAGCCCGGCGTGACGTACGCCTCGACGCCAGGGCTCGACGCGGGGCTCGACGGCGCGACGCTGCGGCTCACGCTGGACCGGCCGGACCGCCGCAACGCCCTCGACGACGACATGACCGCGGCGCTCATCGATCACCTCGAGCGCGCCAACCAGGACGACGCGGTGCGGGTCATCGTCGTCGCCGGCCGCGGTGACGACTTCTGCGCCGGCTTCGACCTCTCCACTCGCAGCACCGACGCTCCGGCGCGGCCCCGTCCCGGGAGCATCCAACGTCGGCTGCCCTCCGGGGCGCACCGCCTCATCACGCTGCTCTGCTCGGTGCAGGTCCCGATCGTCGCCGCGGTGACGGGCTGGGCCGCGGGGATCGGCCTGCACCTGGCGGTCGCCGCCGACTTCTGCGTCGCGGCGCACGACGCCCGGCTGTGGGAGCCGTTCGGGGCTCGGGGCTTCACCCCCGACAGTGGCGGCACGTGGCTGCTCCCCCGCCTCGTCGGCGTCGCGCGCGCCAAGGAGCTGCTCCTGCTCGGCCGGGAGCTGTCCGGGAGTGAGGCCGAGACGTGGGGGTTGATCCACGCCGCGGTCGACCGATCCGACGTGGCGGCCCGGGTCGACGAGCTCGCGGCAACGCTCGCCGCGGGGCCGACCGTCGCGCTCGGACTCACCCGCTGGCTGATCAACACCGGTGCCGGCCTCGACCTCGACCGGCACCTCGCCAACGAGGCGTTCGCCCTCGAGCTGGCGTCGCGCACCGCGGACTTCCGCGAGGGCCTCGCCGCGCTCACCGAGCGGCGCCGGCCCGACTTCGGGGGCCGATGAGCGCCCGGGTCCCGATCGACGCCGCCACCGGTGCCGCCGACGCCGAGGCGATCACCCGCGCCTGGGTCGGCGATCACGTCCCCGTGGCGTGGCGCCGCGCCGCCGACGACGGCGGGGTCGAGGCCATCCGACGAGTCCGGACCCGCGCCGCCTACGAGGAGTGGTACCCGACGTTCGGCGACTCCGGCCTCGTGGCCCCCACGTGGCCGCCCGAGGTCGGCGGCCTCGGTGTCGACGCGACCGTGGCCCGGACCATCGACACGGTGCTGGCGCCGTATCACCTCGGGCGCCTGAACCCGTTGGGGTTGAACCTCTGCGCGCCCGCGCTCTTCGCGCACGGGACCGACGCGCAGCGCCGCCGGTTCCTGCCTCCGATCGTGCGCAACGCGGAGCGCTGGTGTCAGCTGTTCAGCGAGCCGGGCGCGGGCTCGGATCTCGCGTCGCTGGCGACGCGCGCGGAGCGCGACGGCGACGAGTGGGCCGTCACCGGCCAGAAGGTGTGGACGACGTGGGCCCACCGCTCCGACTTCGCGGTCCTGTTGGCTCGGACCGACATCGGGGTGCCCAAACGCCGTGGGATCACCTACTTCTTGCTGGACCTCCACCAGCCCGGCGTTGACATCCGGCCGTTGCGTCACCTCACCGGCGAGATCGACTTCAACGCGGTGTACCTCGACCAGGCGCGCGTCCCCGACGACCAGCGGGTCGGCGCCGTCGGTGACGGCTGGCGGGTCGCGAACGCGACGTTGTCGTCCGAGCGCCAGATGGTGGCCGGCGCCGGGTCGGGTGGCGTGGACCGCATCGGCGGCTCCGGTGTCGACCACAGCATCGGCGTGGCGCGGCACCGGGGACTCGCCGGGACGCCGGTCGTCCGGCAGCGGCTCGCCGCCCTCGTCGCCGAGGAGCGGGTCCGGTCGTGGACGAACGCCCGGGCCCGGGCCGCTCGCGCCGCGCGGCGCGTCCCCGGACCCGAGAGCAGCGTGGGGAAGGTGCACTCCGGTGAGCTCAACCAGCGGCTCCAGATCCTCGCCACCGACCTGCTCGGCGCCGACGCCGCGGCCCGCGACGCCGCGACCGCCGACTACCCGGCGGGACTCGCGCGCGAGGTCCACGGCATGCTGCGCAGCCGCGCGAACACCATCGAGGGCGGCACGAGCGAAGTGAACCGCAACATCATCGGGGAGCGGGTCCTCGGCCTCCCCCGCGAGCCCGATCCGTGGCACGACGTGCCGTGGCGCGAGGTCCCGCGCTCATGACCGGCGACTACACCCGGCTGGTGGTCGAGCGCGACGGGCCCGTGGGATGGCTGATCTTCGACCGGCCCGACGCGGGCAACGCGCTCGACGCGGTCATGTTCGACGAGCTCGAGCGGGCCTGGCGCGAGCTCGACGACGACCCGACAACGGCCGTCATCGTCAACACCGGGCGCGGCCCGGCCTTTCAGACCGGCCTTGACCTGATGCAGCTGCGCGACGACCCCGACGCGTTGCGCACCCACGCCCGTCGGACCCGCGACTCCGAGCTGCGGCTCACCGCGTGGCATCTCGGGGTGACGAAGCCGGTGATCGCGGCCGTGAACGGGGTGTGCGCCGGCGGCGGCCTGCACTTCGTCGCCGACGCCGACATCGTCATCGCCGCCTCCGACGCCACCTTCGTCGACCCCCACGTCTCGGTGGGTCAGGTCGTCGCCTCGGAGGGCATCGCCTTGGTCCGCAAGTCCCCCATGGAGCCGATCCTCCGGATGGCGCTCGTCGGGCGGTACGAGCGGATGACCGC
>DAIMHT010000111.1:0-5593 GCA_036723155.1 Actinomycetota bacterium | reverse complement strand
TGCAGCACTTCTCGATGCCGATCCATGAGCTGACCGAAGACGGCTTCGACGACGGGTACGGCTTCGACGGCTCGTCGATTCGCGGCTTCCAGGAGATCCAGGAATCGGACATGCTCCTGATCCCGGATCCGGACACCGCGGTCGTGGACCCGTTCCGTGAGCACATCACGCTCAACCTCAACTGCTTCGTGCGCGACCCGGTCACCGGCGAGTCCTACAGCCGCGACCCGCGCTACGTCGCCAAGAAGGCCGAGGACTACCTGAAGGGCACCGGCCTCGCCGACACCGTGTACTTCGGGCCCGAGGCAGAGTTCTACGTCTTCGACCAGGTTCGCTTCGATCAGAACCAGTTCTCCGGCTACTACTTCCTCGACTCGGTCGAGGGTGTGTGGGGATCCGGTCGGGAGTTCGAGCTCGATGGCGAACCCAACCTCGGCTACAAGCCTCGGTACAAAGAGGGCTACTTCCCGGTCCCGCCGATGGACTCCTACCAGGACCTGCGATCCGAGATGGTCCGGGTCATGGAGGAGGTCGGCATCGAGATCGAGGTCCAGCACCACGAGGTCGGGACCGCCGGCCAGGCCGAGATCGACATGCGCTTCGACACCATGGCGCGCATGGCGGACAAGCTGATGCTCTACAAGTACGTCGTGAAGAACGTGGCCCGGGCGCGTGGGAAGTCAGCCACGTTCATGCCGAAGCCGATCTTCATGGACAACGGCTCGGGGATGCATGTCCACCAGTCGCTGTGGAAGGGCGGCGAGCCGCTGTTCTTCGACGAGAAGGGCTACGGCGGCATCTCCGACATGGCCCGGTGGTACATCGGCGGGCTCTTGAAGCACGCCGCGGCGATCATCGCGTTCTCGAACCCGACCACGAACTCGTTCAAGCGGCTCGTGCCCGGGTACGAGGCTCCCGTCAACCTGGTGTACTCGCAGCGGAACCGCTCCGCGGCGGTGCGCATCCCGCTGTACTCCAAGAGCCCGAAGGCCAAGCGGCTCGAGTTCCGCTGTCCCGACCCGTCGTGCAACCCGTACCTGGCGTTCTCGGCGATGCTGATGGCGGGCCTCGACGGCATCCAGAACAAAGTGGAGCCGCCGACGCCGGTGGACCGCGACCTCTACGACCTCCCGGCCGAGGAGCTGCAGAAGGTTCCCCAGGTGCCGGGGTCACTCGACGACGCCCTCGCCGCGTTGGAGGCCGACCACGACTTCCTCCTCGCCGGGAACGTGTTCACACCCGACGTCATCGACACCTGGATCGCGTACAAGCGGGAGAGCGAGATCGATGCGATGCGTCTCCGACCGCACCCGTACGAGTTCTACATGTACTACGACATCTGAGACCGGGCCCGAGCTGGCCTTCGGAGGAGCGGACTCGCCGGCAGCCTCAGCTTCGTCGATGAGTCAGGGGCACTGGATCCCGAGGTCGGCGCGGACCGTGTCGGGTGGTGGTGCCACGGAGCCACCGGGGCAGCCGACCTCGGAGGTGCCGAAGTCGGTCACCGACCAGGCGTCCGCGGCGCAGCGCACGATCCCGAAGCCGCCCTGGTAGACGCCTTCCTGACCGGGGACCGGCAGGGCGTCGAACCGTCCCCACGTCGGGTCCGAGCGGGCCAGGCTGACGTTGTCGACGTTGTATTGCGTCGGGTTCTGGTTGAGGCCCGCGACCGCGCTGGCGCGAACCGCGGCGGGGACCGTGGGTGCGCCGCCGCACGGTCCCGCGGCGGTGATGGTCGTCGTGGTGGCGACGATCCGCGTGGTGGTCGACGTCGTGGTCGCCGGCCGTTGGGCACCCGAGCTGGCGCCGCTACACCCGGCGGCCAGGATGACCGCCGCCAGGGCCGACGCGCTCGCCATTGCACGCACCCGGTTAACTCCCCTCACCCTCTTCCCTTGACGGCGCGGGAGCCTACGCGGCTCGACGCCAGCTCAGCCGTCGGTCAGTCCCGTTGGTAGAAGACGCGTTCGATGACGCGTCGAGCCCGGCGGGTGACGCGCCGGAACTCGTCGCGCAGCGCCGCCTCGGGGCGGTGAATCATCCCGAGGAGCCGGCTGACGCGGGCGGCGTCACGACTCGTCGGGAGGGAGTCGGACGGGCGACCGGTGACGAGGTAGCACGCGTTCCGCGCCCGTTCGCAGAAGGTGTACGCCTCGGCGAGGACGTCGACGTCGTCGGCGGGGAGCAGACCTTCGGCTCCGAGGGCCAGCAACGCGGGGACGGTCGCCGCGACCCGAACTGACGGGTGCGCGGCGCCGTGCTGGAGCTGGAGCAGCTGCACCGTGAACTCGATGTCGGTCAGGGCGCCTCGGCCGAGCTTGAGGTGGAACTGGGGATCCTCGCCCGGGGGGATCCGCTCCCGTTCGACCCGGGCCTTGATTCGTCGCACGTCTCGGGCGGCTTCTTCGGGGAACGGGTCGCGGTACACGTACGGCTCGACGAGCTCGATGAACCGCTTCCCGAGGTCGGGGTCGCCGGCGACGGGTCGGGCCCGGAGCAGCGCCTGGAGCTCCCAGGTCAACGCCCACCGCTCGTAGTAGACGCGGTACCCGTCGAGTGATCGGGCCAGCGGTCCGTCTTTGCCCTCGGGCCGGAGGTTGGCGTCAACTCGAAAGGTCTGCCCCTCCGCGGTGGTGGCGCTGATCTCGTCCACCAGGGCGTTGGCCGTCGCCGTCGCGGCCTCGAAGTCGGCGGGCTGCGCTCCGTCATAGACAAAGAGGACGTCGATGTCGGACGAGTAGGACAGCTCCCAGCCTCCGAGCCGCCCCATGCCGATGACCGCGAACGGCATCGTAGGAGCCAAGGCCTGCAGCGCGGCCTCGACGCAGGCGTCGGCGAGGCCGGCGAGCTCGCGAGACGTCACGTCGAGCGCCGCGAGTCCCAACACGTCCCGGGCCGCGATGCGCAGGAGCTCCCGTCGCTTGAAGCGGCGCAGGCCGGCCCGGCGGGCGGCGGTGTCCTGGCGCCACCCGAGCGTCGCCAGCGCGGCCTGCCGCAGCTCGTCGGTGCCCCGCTCGCGCACGAGCCAGTCGTCGTCGCCGAGGAGCTCGACCACCTCGGGCTGCCGGAGGAGCGCGTCGCCGATGATGCGACTCGAGCCGAGCACCCGGCAGGCTCGCTCCGCCGCGCCGGGCTGATCCCGGAACGTCGTCGCGAGCGCGGTCGCCGGGGTGGGGCCGTCGGCGAGTCGCCGCAGCTGCAAGAGCCCGAGGTCGGGGTCGGGGGCCGCGGAGAGCCAGTCGAGGATGACCGGCAGCAGCTGCTGGAGGGTCCGGGAGGTGCGGGTGAGTCCCTGGGTGAGCTCGTGCAGCGCCCGGCGGGTGTGGTCGGCGTCGACGAAGCCGAACGCTGTGAGGCGCTCCTCCGCCGCCTCGGGGGTCAGGGGGCCGGTCCCGGCGAGGGTGTCGAGGATCGGAGCGAAGAACAGCCGCTCATGGATGCGTCGAACGACGGTCTGCTGGCGTCGCTGGTCGGCTTCGAACGCCTCGAGTGCGCTCACCGCGGGCTGATCGCGGTAGCCGAGCACCCGGGCCAGCAGCGTCCGACCGGCGGTGTCGGCGGGCACGGTGTGCGTCTGCTGCTCGTCGCGGAGCTGCAGTCGATGCTCGACCGTGCGCAGGAACGCGTAGGCGTCGCGCAGCTGCCGGGCGTCGTCAGCGTCGACGTACCCGCCGTCCGCGAGTTGCGCCAGGGCCTCGAGCGTCGTCGCGGACCGGACCCGGGCGTCGGCGCGGCCATGGACCAGCTGCAACAGCTGGACCGCGAACTCGACGTCGCGGATCCCGCCGCGGCCCCGCTTGAGCTCCCGGTCGCTCAACCCCCGTCGCCGAACGTCGGCCTCGGCGCGGGCCTTCATGGCCCGGACCTCGCGGACGGCGTCGGGATCGAGCACCTCGGGCCAGACGAACGGGCGGGTGAGCGACATGAAACCCTCCCCCAACGGCGCGTCGCCCGCCACTGGCCGGGCCTTGATGAGCGCTTGGAACTCCCACGGGCGGGCAAACCGCTCGTACCACGCGGCGTACCCGTCGAGCGCGCGTGACAGCGCGCCGGCGCGGCCCTCGGGACGCAGCTCGGCATCGGTGCGGAACACCAACCCGTCCGGGGTGGGCTCCGACATGATCGTCAGGACCCGACGGGCGACCTGTTCGGCGTTGTGCCCGTCACCGTCGTGGACGAACAAGACGTCGACGTCGCTGGCGTAGTTGAGCTCGCGTCCCCCGAGCTTGCCCATCCCGATGATGCTGAACGGCAAGTTCGCACCCGCGAGGTCCAGGGCGGCGCCCAGGCAGACGTCGGCGAGGTCAGCGAGGCGACGCCCGACCGCCGGGAAGTCGAGGAGCCCCAGCAGGTCGGCGGCGGCGATCCGCAGCAGCTCCCGCCGCTTCCATCGCCGGAGTGCGGCCGGGTCCGAGGCGTCCACGGTGGGCATGGGCTCGAGGAGATGACGGAACACGTCGATGAGTGAGGGGTCCTGGATCAACGCGTTCGTCAGGGACCGCGAGGCGCACGCCACCGCGACGAGCCCATCTCGGACCGAGGGCTGTTCGACCAGGATCTCGGCGAGGTTGGGGTCGACCTCCACGATCCGCTCGAGGGTGGTGCGCGCCAGGGCGGCGTCCGGGGCCGACTCGATGGCCGCCACCACGCCCCGGCTGCGCAGCGCCGTCACCGTTCTCACCTGACCAGTGTGTCGCAAGCGTTGTCGGGGCTACCGGGCCGCGGCGGGGCTCGTATCCTTGGCCGCGTGTCACGGCTTCGTGTTGCCGCCGCCCAGCTGGACCTCGTGGTCGGGGATCTCGAAGGCAACGCGGCGCGCCTCATGGAGGCGTACGACCGGGCGGAGGCATCCGGTGCCGACCTGGTGGCGTTTCCCGAGCTGGCGATCACGGGCTACCCACCCGAAGATCTGTTGTTGCGGCCGGCGTTCGTCGAGCAGGCCACGGAATGGCTGGAGAAGGTGGCGGTGCACACCGGCCGCACCGCCGCGATCGTCGGCTTCCCCCAGTCTGAGGGGAACCTCTACAACGCCGCGGCGGTGTGCGCGAACGGGCGCGTGGCCGGCGTGTACCGCAAGCACCTGCTTCCCAACTACGCGGTGTTCGACGAGCAGCGGTACTTCACGCCCGCCACCGCCGACGGGCCGCTGTTCGAGATCGGCGGCACCCGGGTCGGCGTCACGATCTGCGAAGACGCGTGGAGCCCCACCGGACCGGTCCTGACCGAGGCCGCGGCCGGTGCCGAGCTCGTCGTGAACATCAACGCCTCGCCGTATTACGCGGGCCGACTTCGGGAGCGGGAAGCGATGCTGGCGACCCGCGCCGTGGACGCGGCGGCACCGATCCTCTACGTCAACCTGGTCGGCGGCCAAGACGAGCTGGTCTTCGACGGCGCGTCGCTCGTGGTCGACGAGACCGGCGCGGTCGTCGCCCGCGCCCGTCAGTTCGAAGAGGACCTCCTCGTCGTCGACCTCGAGCTCCGTCCCGCGTCGCGGCGCCGCTTCCGTGGCCCCCGGGGGCGCGCCCAGCCGGCCCTCCCCGAGATCCCCGTGAGTGAAGTCCAGCTCCGGGAGGCTCCGGTCGCGGCTCGGGTC
>DAIMHT010000110.1:0-5601 GCA_036723155.1 Actinomycetota bacterium | reverse complement strand
CGCCCACCGAGGTCTCGCGCATCGACGTGGGGATGACGGGCACCCCGGCGAGCTCAGCGAGGTCGAGCGCGGCGCGCACCCCGCCGCAAGGCTGGACCTTCAAGACGAGCGCGTCAGCGGCGCCGAGCTCCCGGAGCCGACGGGCCTCGTGGGGAGTGCGGACGCATTCGTCCGCCGCGATCGGCACCGTCGTGCGCCGGCGGAGTCGAGCGAGCTCCTCGAGGGTCGCGACGGGCTGCTCGGCGAGCTCGAGGTCGTAACGGGCGAGCCGGGCCAGCCGGGAGACCGCGGTGTCGATGTCCCAGGCGCCGTTGGCGTCGACCCGCAACAACACCTGCGGGCCGATCACGTCGCGGACCGCGGCGACCAGGTCGACGTCGCCGTCGAATCCGACCTTGACCTTCACCGCGGGATAGCCGGCCAGGGTCGCGGGGTCGAACCCGGGCCGGTCGACCAAGGCGTTGACCGTGACCTCGTCGCGCCGGGGGGCGGGCCAGCCGGTGACGGCCGCTTCGTGCGCGGCCCGCCAGGCCCGGGCCGGGTCGCACGGATAACCCGGGAGCGGCGAGAACTCGCCCCAGCCGGCGGGTCCTTCGAGCAACGTGACGCGACGATCCCCGAGCCGCAACCGGTGCTCGAGCACCGCGGGGATCACGAGATCCACAGACCCAGCGCGACGAGGATCGCGACGAGCAGCTCGAGCCTCACGGTGCCGACGAGGACGGGGATGAGCGCCGGTCCATCGGCGCCGGTCACGACCCGCCGTGCCGGTCGCCACGCGAGCGGGGCTGCGAGGAACCCGAGCGCGGCCCACGGATGGATCGTGGTGATACCGGCCACACCGGCGAACGAGGCCACGAGACAGCCGGCGTAGAGCCGGCGCGCCGCACGATCGCCGACCCGGACCGCGAGGGTCCGCTTCCCCGTGGCCGCGTCCGTGACCCGGTCGCGGACGTTGTTGACGACGAGGATTGCGCAGGCCAAGGCGCCGACGGCGAGCGAGCCGTACCACGCCGAGGGCGGGACGCGACCGAGCTGGACGTAGGCGGAGCCGGCCGTGGCGACGAAGCCGAAGAACACGAGCACCATGAGCTCCCCGAGACCGAGGTAGCCGTACGGCTTGGGGCCGCCCGTGTACAGCGCCGCGGCCGCGAGCGCCGCGACCCCGACGACGAGGAGCCACGGGTCGGCGATGATCGACAGCACCAGCCCGCTGACCGCGGCGACCGCGAACGCGCCGAGCGCCGCCCGGCGGACGTCGCGGGGCGAGGCGAGGCCGCTGGCGGTCAGCCGCAACGGCCCGACGCGGTCGGCGTCGGTGCCGCGGATGCCGTCGGAGTAGTCGTTGGCGTAGTTCACCCCGACCTGCAGGGCGAGCGCGACGACCGCGGCGAGCGCAGCGCGGGCAGCCAGGATTCGACCGTCTTCGGCGGTCGCGGCGGCAGTTCCGACGAGCACCGGGGCGATCGCCGCGCCGAGCGTGCGGGGGCGAGCACCGAGCGCCCAGAGACGGAGGCCCGACGGACGGACAACGGCCGTCGTCACGGTCGGCGCGGGAAGCGCTCGAACTCGGGGCGGCGTTTCTCGAGGAACGCCTGCTTGCCCTCTTGGGCCTCCTCACTCAGGTAGTAGAGGAGCGTGGCGTCGCCGGCGAGCTGCTGGATCCCGGCGAGCCCGTCGTCGGCGGCGTTGAACGACGCTTTGAGCATCCGCAGCGCGAGCGGGCTGTGACCCAACATGCGCTGACACCACGCGATCGTCTCCACCTCGAGGTCGGCGAGCGGAACCACCGTGTTGACGAGGCCCATGCGCTCGGCCTCGGCGGCGTCGTACTGCTCGCACAAGAACCAGATCTCGCGGGCTTTCTTCTGTCCGACACTGCGGGCCAACAGCCCTGATCCGTACCCGCCGTCGAAGGACCCGACCCGGGGTCCGGTCTGGCCGAACCGGGCGTTGTCCGCCGCGATCGTGAGGTCGCACACCACGTGCAGCACATGGCCGCCGCCGATCGCATAGCCCGCGACCATGGCCACCACCGGCTTGGGGAGGCGCCGGATCTGGACCTGGAGGTCGAGGACGTTCAGCCGGCCCACGCCGTCGTCGCCGACGTAGCCGTCGTCGCCGCGGACGCGCTGGTCACCCCCGCTGCAGAACGCCTCCGGGCCCTCGCCGGTGAGGATGATGACGCCGACCCGGGGGTCGTTGCGGGCCCGTTCGAAGGCGTCCGTGAGCTCGAAGAGCGTCCGGGGCCGGAACGCGTTGCGGACCTCGGGCCGGGCGATCGTGATCTTGGCGACGGTGCCGCCGTCGAGGGCGGCAGTCTCGTAGTGGACGTCGCCGTACTCGACGTCGCCGGGCTTCCACTCCGCCCCGCTGCGAATGGTGGTGGTCATGGCCGTTCCTCTCCCCAGCACTGGGCGCCTACACTCTGGGAGTGACTACTCCCACGGTAGGGGCGGATGCTTCCGCCGTCCAAATCGAGGGGACGTGACCGACGAGGCCAGCCTGGTGGCCGTTCTGTTGGACCGGCCGGCGGCCGCGGCCGCCATCCGGGCCTCATGGGAGCGGGGCGAGGCCGTCGCGGTCCTGGACCCGGCAGCCCCACCCGCCGTCCTCGATGGGCTCCTCCGCCGGGTGCGGCCGACGCATGTGGTCGACACCGATGGCCGACACCGCCGCGACGACGGGGTGCCGGTCGCCGACGACGTGCGAGCCGTCGTGATGACCTCCGGGACCACCGCGGGCCCGAAAGCCGTCGAGCTGACCGCGGCCGGGCTCCAGGCCGCGGGCGCGGGTTGCAACGCCGCGCTCGGCGTCGACGCCGACGACCGCTGGCTCGTGTGCCTGCCGCTGCACCACGTCGCGGGGTTGGCGATCCTGGCCCGGGCCGCGGTGGGTGGTCAGGCCGTGACCGTGCACCCGTCGTTCGATGTCGCCGCGGTCGCGAGCGCGCCTCGGCGCGACGACACCACCCTCGTCTCCGTCGTGCCGACCATGTTGGGACGGCTGCTGGACGCCGGCGCGCCCCTGCACGAGTACCGCCACGTCGTGGTCGGGGGTGCGACCCTCGCACCGGCGCTCCGGCATCGTGCCGAGACCGCGGGCGTCCCCGTCGTCGACGCGTACGGGCTCAGCGAGACCTGGGGCGGCTTCGTCCTCGACGGTCTCCCCATTCCGGGGGCGGAGGTCGACGTCGGGCCGGACGCCGAGATCCGCGTTCGGGGACCGATG
The DNA here is from genome assembly GCA_036723155.1 of Actinomycetota bacterium. Lineage (GTDB taxonomy): Bacteria > Actinomycetota > Acidimicrobiia > IMCC26256 > PALSA-555 > PALSA-555. The sequence goes on along the minus strand of DAIMHT010000110.1, from coordinate 2,370 downwards.
ATCCTGCGGGGGTACCGCTTCGATCCCGACGCCACCGACGCCGCGCTCGACGCCGAGGGTTGGTTCCGGACCGGCGACGTCGGCGACTGGGGCGAGGACCGACGCCTCCGCCTCGTCGACCGGCGACATGACCTGGTCATCACCGGCGGTGTGAACGTCAGCCCGACCGCAGTCGAGACGGTGCTCGCGGACCACCCCGACGTCGCGGACGTGTGCGTCACCGGCACTCCCGATCCGCACTGGGGCGAGCGGGTCGTCGCCTTCGTGGTACCGCACGCGGGCGGGTCGGTCCCGACCGTCGATGCGCTGCGAACCTTCGGTCGGGACCGCTTGCGAGGCCCCGAGCTCCCCCGCCAGGTCGTGGAAGTCGAGGCGATCCCCCGCACCGCCGGGGGGAAGCCCCAGCGCCGGCGACTCCCCGTTCCGGACTGACCCCGCCTACCGTCGGCGGGCGTGGCCCGGGATCCGCTCGCCGAGTACGCCGCCAAGCGGGACTTCGTCCAGACCCCCGAGCCCGGGACGGAGGGAACGGGGCCCCCGAGCCGTGACGAGCCCCGGTTCGTCGTGCAGGAGCACCACGCGCGGGCGCTGCACTGGGATCTCCGGCTCGAACACGACGGCGTCCTGTGGTCATGGGCCGTCCCGAAGGGCATCCCGATGCGCCCGAAGCCCAATCACCTCGCGGTCCGCACCGAAGATCATCCGCTGCAGTACCTCACGTTCGAGGGTGAGATCCCCGCCGGGCAGTACGGCGCCGGCACCATGACCGTCTGGGATCGGGGGACCTACGAGCCGGAGAAGGTCCGCGACGACGAGCTGATCGTGACGTTTCACGGCGCGCGCGTCCGCGGCAAGTACGCCCTCTTCCGGACCCGCGACGACCAGTGGATGCTGCACCGCATGAGCCCGCCCGAGGACCCGACGCAGACGGCGGTCCCGACCGACCTGACGCCGATGCTCGCGGTCGCCGGACCCCTCCCGACGGACGACGACCGGTGGGGCTACGAGATGAAGTGGGACGGCATGCGCGTGCTCGCGGTCGTGGAGGGCGGTCGGGTCCGGTTGACGTCGCGGCGGGGCAACGAGGTCACGGAACGGTTCCCCGAGCTCCGGGGACTGGGCGAGGTGATGGGCGCCCGGGAGGCGGTCCTGGACGGCGAGGTGGTCGCGCTCGACGACCGCGGGCGACCCAGCTTCGAACGACTCCAGCCTCGGATGCACGTGGCCTCTCCCGCCAAGGCCCGTCAGCTCTCGGCGCAGAACCCGGTCGCGCTGATGCTCTTCGACGTGCTGTGGCTCGAAGGTCATCTCGTGATCGCGCGTTCGTACCGGGAGCGCCGCCAGCTGTTGGAGGGGTTGGGGCTCGCCGGTTCCAACTGGCAGACGCCGCCGACCACGTACGGAGGCGGCGAGCGGGTCCTGCACACGGCGAAGGAGCTCGGCCTCGAGGGCGTCGTCGCCAAACGCGTCGACAGCCCGTACCGACCCGGGGAACGGTCGAGCGAGTGGCGCAAGGTCAAGGTGGTCGTGGGTCAAGAGTTCGTCGTCGGCGGCTGGCTGACGGGCAATGGCCGCCTGGCCGGTCGCCTCGGATCGCTGCTCGTCGGGTATCACGACGAACCGGGCGGACCGCTGCGCTACGCCGGTCGCGTCGGCTCCGGGATCGACGAGGCCACCCGCGCCCGGCTCGAGGCGACCCTGGCGCCCCTCCGTCGGGATGACCCGCCGTTCGTCGACGCGCCTCGACTCCCCGAGCCCGTCTGGACCGACCCCGAGCTGGTGGTCGAGGTCGGCTTCCACGAATGGACGTCCGCCGGGGTGCTTCGCGCACCACGGTTCCGCGGCATCCGCGACGACAAGGACCCGGCTGCGGTCGTCCGCGAGCCGACCTGATCCCTCAGGCGTCGCGCAGCGATTCCTTCCAGCTCCGGAACCGGCCGTGCACCTGCCCGTCGGGGCCGGTTCCCTCACCCGAGCCGTCCTGGTGGAGCCGGAACTCGTAGCGCCGCGTCGGGTCATCTGATGCGATCGCGGCGTACCGCGCGTCCGCGCCCGCGGCGGGTCCCGCGCGCCAGAGCAGGAAGCGCCCGATCCGACGTTTGTAGGCCACCAGCGAGACACCGAAGTCGGCGCCCAGACCGGCGAGGTCGCTCGGGGCCTCGACCCACCGTTGCGCGGGGATCAGGAAGTCGCGCTGGGGCGTATCGGGGAGATCGTCGGTGTGCCAGTCGCGTTCCGTCGGTGGGCGCTGCTCCGCAGGGACCGGCATGCGTGTCATGCTCGCGCACGCATGAGCACCGTCTCTGATCTCGGGACTCCGGCCCTCGTCGTCGACGCCGCGGCGTTGGAGCACAACCTGGCGACGATGGC
>DAIMHT010000109.1:0-5640 GCA_036723155.1 Actinomycetota bacterium | reverse complement strand
GAGCTCACCGACGCGTACCGCGACGCGGGCGGCTCGGGGCCGTGCATCCTGATCCGCCGCGCCTGGCTGGGCGAGGTGCCCCGGGGTCAGGTCGAGCAGCAGCTCGACCGGTATCGGAGCTACACGCCGCGTGGCGCGCAGGCGCACTGGGGCGACGACGAGCTCGTGGGAGCAGCCGACGCCAGCACCGTCGCGGGTCAGCTCGCGGACGCGGTGCACCGCGCGGGTGCGGACGCGTTGAATCTTCGTGTCCATTTCCCGGGTGTTCCCCGCGACGCGGCGCGAGCCCAGATCGCCGGACTCGGTGACACGGTCGTCCCGATCGTTCGGACCGCGCTCAACGCCACCCGGCCGGGAGCGGAGACGGGGTGAATCCCGGTCGCCGCGTCGACGGGGCCGGTCAGTCTTCGGAGAGCAGCAACGCGAGCTTGGGGCAGTTCTGCACCGCGCGCCGGGCGTGCTTCATCAGGGAGTGGGGGATCGGCTCGGAGTCGATGATCGGGTAACCCCACTCGTCGAGGTGCACACGCTCGGGGAAGAGCTCCGCGCAGACGCCGTGCGCCTCGCATTCGATCGGGTTGACCACGAGTCGCACGGTCTTCATTGCCAGCTCCCGTCCGACGACGGTATCGGCAAGGGCGCCGGCGGAACTGCGAGGCAGCGGCCGTCACGGTCGTGACGGGCGACTTCGTCACCGAAGACGTCGAGCGCGGTCGCGACGAAACGGACCACACCGTCGGGGTAGTGACAGGCGCCCCGTCCCCGGACGTCGCCGAACCACCCCCGCAGGCGGTCCACCGTGGTGGGCGAGTGGGTGCAGTCGGCGACGCTGGCGAGCGCGTCGGCGATGCTTCGCAGGCCGTAGAGGCACGGTCCGCACTGGCCGGCGGACTCGTCAGCGAGATACCCCGCGATGCGAGCGGACGCGATGAGCCCGCAATGACCGGCCGGGAAGGCGTACACCACGCCGGTGCCGAGCGCGGCCCCGCGGGCGTGCAGCGCGGCGTTGGTCAGCGGCAGGTCCCACACGTCATCGGCGGCGAGCCAGCTTCCGTAGTACCCACCGACGAGGAAGGCCCCCACCGCTTCGGTCGCGCCGCCCGCCGCGCCGATCACGTCGCGCACCGGCGTCCCCAGACCGATCTCGCAGACGGTGGGGGTCGCGACGACGCCGCTGACCGTCACCAGGGTCGAGCCGGGCTCATCGGCGGTCCCGAGCTCGCGGAACCAGTCCGGCCCGTAACGCGCGATCAGCGCGAGGTGCGCGAGCGTCTCGACGTTCTGGATCAAGGTCGGGCGTCCGGCGACCCCCCGTTCGAAGGGGCGGGGCGGCACGAACGTCGGCTTGGCGAGGCCCCCGTTGACGAAGTTCACCAACGCCGTCTCCTCGCCCGCGACGTAGCGGGTCGGGAGCGTCACCACTCGTGTCATGACGGGATCGGGACGAGCCCGGCTCCGAGCCGCCATCGCGTCGCTGACGGCGCGGATGGCGGCGCCGGCACCGCGGTCGATCGCGACGATCACCTCATCGGCGCCCACGGCTTCGGCCGCCAGGACCGCGCCGTCGAGGACGAGGTGCGGCAGGCACGTCATGAGCAGCCGGTCCTTGGCGCTGAGCGCCTCGCCCTCAGCGCCGTTCGCGACGACGACCGGTCGGCGCCGGTGTCGCGCCACGGCATGCATCTTGCGGGCCGTCGGGAACGCGGCGCCGCCGCGGCCCCGAAGGCCGGCCGCCTCGACGGTGCTGATCAGGTGGCGCCCCCGCCGGCCCGTGCCGGGTGCCGGCGGCGGCCCGTACCGGCCGACGTGCTCGTCGAGGCTCATGGGGCCCTCGGGCCGGTAGCCGCTGAGCAGCCGGGGGAGGCCCCTCGGCCCTGCCGCCGGGGCGGCATGACGTCGTTCGGGAGCCCGCATCATCCGCCTGCTCCCAGTGGCTGGGCCGCGACCGTGCCTGTGACGCTGCTCCCGGACGCCGCGACTTGGACGTCGGCGGTGAGCGCCACGGTCGGGCGGCCCGTTGCGCGCAGCGTCGACACGATGCGCTGCCCGCGCAGCGAGGTCACGGTGCCTCGGTAGACCGATGGCTGGCCGACGGGACCGAACCCGACCTGGCTGCTCGAGAGCAGCACCCCGCCACCGTTGAGTGGTTGCCCGATGAGCTCGATGACGAGGGTTCCGGTGGCACCGCCGCTGAGCGTGGCGTCAATGCGCACGGTCACCTCCCCGTTCGAGTTCGGGTTCGATTGGCTGAGCGATCCGCTCAGTACCGCGCTGAAGGGCGCGGTCGGGACCGACGCCGTCGGGGTGGGCGCCGAGGTGGGCGACGTCGACGGGGTGGTGCCGACCTTCGCCAGGACGTTGGCGGGGGTGCCCGCCATGCGGGCCCACCCGGTTGCGAGCGGGCCCGAGGGGAGCCAGGCCACCAGAGCCACCGGCGCCACGAAGCTGGCGGCGAGGGCCGCGACGCGAGTGCCGGTGTGCTCGCGCCAGTCCACGGAGAGCCGCCACCAGAGGGCGATGATCACGGCCGCGACGCACAGCATCGTGAGGACGAGCACGAACCCGACCTTCGTGTCGCTGCCCGTCGTGAGACCGTGGACGACCACGAGAGGCCAGCACAGGTACGCGAACCAATGCACCACCCGCCAGGTCCGGTGGCCGATCCGGTGCCGCACGAGGCTGGTGACCAAGATGACGGCCAGCAGATCGAACGCCAGCGCGCCGATCCCCAACCAGACGGGCCGGTACGGCGAGAGGAACGGGATCACCGTGTCGATCCACCCGATCGGCGCGAACGCGTCGATGACCACCGTGGCGACGTGGATCACGACGAGCCCGAAGGCGATGAGCGACGCGTTGCGGTGCAGCAGCTCGACGACGAAGCGCGGCCAGCGGGGATTGGACCAGCGCACTGACGTCACGAGGCCGAGCACCATGCTGATGGTCAAGATGATCAGCGCGGCGATGCCGCTGCCCCGCGCGAGGTACCAGAGGAACGTCGGACCCGTTGTGGCTGCGATCAGACTCATGGGGTCGGCTCAGGCCAGTCACCGATCCGCACGACGGTGCCGTCGGGGCGGACCAGCCGAGCCGCCAGGGTGAGCCCGGTCAGCCAGTCGATGGCGGTCTCGCCTCGCACCATGGCCGAGGTCGTGGCGATGTTCGCGTCGACGCAGCTGGCGGCGACGACCGTCACCGTCCGCCAGACGGCGTCCGCGGCGTGGCTGGTTGCGGGGTCGACGATGTGGTGAACCGCGTCATCACCGCGGCGCCACCGTCGAACCGCGGTGCTGGAGGTCGCCATGCCGCCGGTGCGAATCGCGACGGTTTCACCGGGTGCGTCCGGTCCCGCGGCGTGGTCGTCGGTCACGAGGACTGCCCATCCCGCGCTGGGGGCCGGACCCGCCACGGCGACGTCACCTCCGAGACTGACGAGCACGCCACCCCCGGGGTCCTGGGCGATCGCGGCCGCGGCGCGGTCGGCGGCGAGCGCCTTCGCGGTGGCGCCGAGGTCGAGCTGGACGCCGTCGGGGACCCGGACCGTGCCCGCGCTGTGGTCGACGTCGACGGTCCACCACCCGGGGACGCGCTCGGCGACGTAGGACAACGGACCACCGGTGGCAGCGACGGTCGCGAAGTCGCGGTCGTAGCCGAGGAGTCGAAGCGCCTTCCCGATCGTCGGGTCGACATCCCCATCGGTGAGCCGCGCGGCGCGGAGCGCGACGTCGACGGCGTCGATCAGGGTGGGGCTGACCGTCACGGGTTGGCCCCCAGCATCGTTGACGCGGCTGAGGTCAGAGTCGGCGCGGAACCGGCTGCAGGAACGGTCAATGTCGGCGAGGACCTCGTCGAGGATCCTGCGACTTCGCGGGAGCGCCGCGGGCTCGGTGACGACGAGAGTGGCGGTCGTTCCCAGCGCCGAGAACGTCTCCGAGAAGACGTCTGTGCTCACGAGCCTCCGGAGCGAGTGGCGCTGCGGTGATGGGTCGGAACCGGGGGTGGGGCCGGCTGGAGCGGCGGGTCGTTGTTGACCGAAGGGCTGGGGGCCGGGGCGGTCGTGGTGGGGGATGGCGCGACGCTGGGAGTGCCGGAGCTCGGTGTGGCGACCGGACTGGAGTTGCCGGGCAGGGCCTGGGCCACGACCGCCGAGAGGACTCCGACGCCCGCCACCGACCCGGCCACGAGCCAGCGAGTGATCCGGGAGACTCGTCGCAGACCGGAATCCCGGCCAGCTGCTCCTGCTCGACTCATGGCTCAAGCCTTTCTCGGCACCGACGGTGAAATGGTGGACCACCAGGGTTCCAGACCAGCGGCGTCGGAGGGCCGCGGCCGGTCCCCATCAGGTTCCCAGACTCCGGTAAGGAGACGGCAAGAAAACGACCAAAACCGGTGAATCGTTCCGTCGGGGGCCCTCGAGACCCGGTCTGGGGCCCCCCGGCCGGCCGTTCGGCCCTGGTCTCGTCCCCTCCAGGAGGGCCGGAAGCCTGCGACCTAGTGGTGGAACCCTGGGATGGGGCGGCTGATCGGGCCCGACTGGCGTTCCAGCTCCGGGATCGCGTCCTTGAGGGCGCCGAGGAAAAGGTCGGCGAGCTCCCCGCTGAACCCGTTGCGGACGACGACCCGGAGGACCTCGAGATCCTCGAGGTGCGGGGGAAAGGCGTAGGCAGGCACGAGCCAGCCGTGCTCGCGCAAGCAGCGAGAAACGTCGTAGACCGAGTACCGCTGCTCGCCCTCTTTCACCTTGAACGCGAAGACCGGAAGGTGCTCGGCTCGGGTGATCAGCTCGAACGGGCCGAGTTCGTCGATGCCCTTGGCCAAGTTTCGGGCGGTGTCACGCGTCGTCTCTTGCACCCGCCGGTAGCCCTCGTGGCCGAGCCGGAGGAAGTTGAAGTACTGCGCGATGACCGGAGCTCCCGGTCGCGAGAAGCTCAGCGCGAAGGTCTCTTCGCTGCCTCCGAGATAGCTGACCGAGAATACGAGCTCCTCGGGCAGCGCGGCGCCGTTACGCCAGACGATCCAGCCGATGCCGGGGTACACCAGCCCGTACTTGTGGCCCGAGGTGTTGATCGACGCCACCCGCGGGAGTCGGAAGTCCCATTCGAGCTTCGGGTCGAGGAATGGGGCCACGAAGCCACCTGATGCCGCGTCGACATGAATCAGCACGTCCGGTCCTCCACCGGCGTGGAGGTCATCGAGCGCCGCGGCGATCCCGGCGATCGGCTCGTAGCTGCCGTCGAACGTCGAGCCGAGGATGCCGATCACGCCGATGGTGTTCTCGTCGCAATGGCTGACGGCTTCGGCGGGAGTGAGGTGCCGTCGGTCCGGGCCGAGCGGCACGGCGCGGGGCTCAACGTCGAAGTACCGGCAGAACTTCTCCCAGCACACCTGCACGTTCGCGCCCATCACGAGATTGGGTGCCTCGGTGGTCAGGCCGGCGGCGCGACGCTGGGCTCGCCACCGCCGTTGCAGCGCGAGACCTCCCAGCATGGCCGCCTCGCTCGAACCGATCGTTGAGCATCCGACGGCTTGCTCATCCGACGGCGAGTTCCACAGGTCGGCGAGGATGTTGATGCACCGCCGCTCCAGCTCGGCGCTCTGCGGGTACTCGTCTCGGTCGACGATGTTCTTGTCGAAGCACGA
>DAIMHT010000108.1:0-5669 GCA_036723155.1 Actinomycetota bacterium | reverse complement strand
AGGGCATCGTTGACACCGTCGCCGGTCATCGCGACCACGTGACCACGTGCCTGCAGGGCGTGAACCATCGCTCGCTTCTGCTGCGGGGTGACCCGACCGAACACCGTGTGGGTCTCGAGCACGTCGCCGAGCTGGTCCGCGTCGTCGGGGAGCTCCCGGGCGTCGTAGGGGGCTTCGGCACCCGGAAGCCCGACTCGGGCCGCCACCGCGGCGACGGTGCGGGGATTGTCACCCGAGATCACCCGCAGCGCGACCCCCTGCTCGGCGAAGTACGCGAGGGTCTCCTTGGCGTCAGGGCGGACCTGCTCCTCGAGGAGGACCAGCGCGACCGCAACCAGCCGCTCGGGGAGCTGGTCGCCGGTGGGTGCGTCACCGGCGGCCAAGACCAGGACCCGCTTGCCGGACGCGGCGAGCTCATCGGCTCGGGCCCGCACCGGGTCGTCCGGTTCGGCGTCCGGGAGGACCATCTCGGGGGCCCCCAGGACCCAGGTCCCATGAGACGCGAACGTCGCCGCGCTCCACTTCCGGGCCGACGAGAAGGGCGTCGCCCCGGTTCGGGACCAGCCCGCCGGCGGCGCCAGCGCGGCCCCGACCGCGGCGAGCGTGGCGTTGCGGTTCGGGTCGTCGGCGAGCGCACCCAGCGCCGGTTCGATGTCGTCCGCCCGCGGCCCGAGGGCCTCGTAACGGTCGAAGACGACGTTGCCGTCGGTGAGGGTGCCGGTCTTGTCGAGACAGACGATGTCGACGCGGGCCAGTCCCTCGACCGCGGGGAGCTCTTGGACCAAGACGTTGCGGCGGGCCAGGGTCACCGCGGCGATCCCGAACGCCAGGCTGGTCAGCAGCACGAGGCCCTCGGGGACCATGCCGACCACACCGGCGACGGTGCTGGTCAGCGCGGACGAGACGTTGTCGGTGCGGAGCTGCTGCCACAGGAGCAGCGCCGCGACGGGGAAGAGGGCGTATTGGATGAGGCGGAGCAAGAAGTTGATGCCGTCGACGAGCTCGGAGCGGACGAGGCGGAACTGGCGCGCCTCGAGCGCCAGCTTGCGGGCATACGACGCCGACCCGACCGCGGTGGCTTGGAAGCGTCCGGTGCCCGCCACGACGATGCTTCCGGACATCACCGGTGCGTTCTGCTCCTTGTCGATCGGATCCGATTCGCCGGTCAGCAGCGATTCGTCGATCTCGAGACCCGCGGCGCCGCGGACCACACCGTCGGCGGGCACCTGGTCACCGGTTCGGAGCTCGACGAGATCGTCGAGCACGATCTCCTCGACGGGGACCTCGTGGAGGGTTCCGTCGCGTACGACCCGGGCGATCGGAGCGCTCAACACTGCGAGCGAGTCGAGCTTGCGCTTGGCGCGAATCTCTTGGACGATGCCGATCAGCGCGTTCGCGACGAGCACGATTCCGAACAGCCCGTCCTGGGGCTGACCGACGACGAGGATGACGGCGAGCATCGTGCCGAGGATGGCGTTGAAACGAGTGAGCAGGTTGGCGCGGACGATCTCCCCATAGGACCGGCTGGTGCGCTCGCCACCTCCGTTGGTGAGGCCGCGCGCGACGCGATCCTTGACGTCAGCGGCGCTCAGCCCGGTGGCGGGCGTCTCGTGCTGGGGCGCGGCCGGGACGGGCGCACCAGCATCGATGGGCGCCGACGCGGTCATCGAGGGCGACGGTAGCGCGCGGCCTCGTCTCGCGACGTCACCGCGGGGCTACCGTCCTGCTGTGACCCTGGAGCTGGTGCCGCTGTGCACGATCGTCATCGAGCTCACCGAGCCCCTCATCTTGGCGAACACGCCGGCCGGGACGCGGGTGATCGTCGAGGTGCAGGACTTCCGCGTCGAGGGTGACCGGCTGCACGGGAAGATGAAAGGGAACGCCGCCGCCGATTGGCTCACGATCGGACCGGACAGCACCGGGACCCTCGACGTGCGGGCCACGATGGAAACCGACGACGGCGCCGTCATCTACGTCACCTACCAGGGCCGCCGCGACTTCTCACAGGGCCTGGACGCACCGATCTATACCGCACCAAAGTTCGACACCGGCGACGAGCGCTACGCGTGGCTCAACAAGATCCAGGCCGCGGCCAAGGGCACCGTCGAGGGCACGACCTTGACCTACGAGGTCTGCGAGCTGCGCTAGTCGGTTCCGTAGGGGTACTGCGGGCGCGGAGGCGAGTGGCGCTTCAAGCCGCGCGGCTCGCCCGATCGGGGCGGCCCTCAAGCAGGAGACGTCGCGGGTCGGCGTGCGGGTTCAGCCGGCTCCGCCGGGATCACCACCGGTCGGGGGTCGGCGACGTGACGGTCGAGAAACAGCGTCAGGATGCCCGAGCATTGACGGCCGAAGTCTGGCAGCAGATCAAACGCGTGCGGCGCGCCATCGAAGATGTGGATCTCGGCCGAGACCCCGGCGTCCATGAGCGCCTGGTACATCCTCAGGCTCTCCCCCCAGTGGATCAGCTCGTCGCGGTTGCCGGTCACCAGGAGCGTCGGCGGGAACTGCGGGCTCGCATAGGTGAGAGGGCTCATGGACGCGAGGCGGGGCTCCGAGACGTCATCACCGAGCAGGAAGGTCATTCCCTGCGGAGCGCCCTTGGCGCGGGCGTCTGCGCCGAGGAAGTCAACGGCCGCGTAGAACCCGATCGCGGCCGCCGTCGGCCATTCGCCCAGGCCGGCCGCCAACAGCGCCAGCTGCCCTCCAGCCGAGTTGCCCGACACGGCGATCTTGGCGGGATCCACGCCGAGCGATGGCGCCTGGTCGTGAAGGTAGGCGAGCGAGGTGTGGACATCGTCGATCTGCGCTGGCCACTCGGCCTCACCAGCGAGTCGATATTCGCAGGCCAGGCACGTGTAGCCGGCCCGCCCCAGCGCGATGCCGTAGCCGCGCAGCTGGCCGCGGTCGCCGTGTAGGTAACTGCCGCCGTGGATGAGGAGCACGGCCGCACCGTTCGGCGCGGGTGGTCGGTAAAGATCGGCGTGAAGATCGCGCCCGCCGCCCTGGCCCACGACGACCGTCTCGATTGCCACCCGCTCTGACACGCGCACCTCGCTTCTGGCCCCGGCATCATCAACACCTTGCGACTACCGAGCGCGTGGTGCTGACTCCGGCGAATCTAGTTCCGATGAAGTCCGAGGAACCGCCTAGTGGAAGTCGCGTGATCGGGGCAGCGCGGCGGGATGCAAAGGGAGCGTCGCGATGTGCTCGGCGAGGAGGTTGATCACTCCTTGTTCGCGTTCTAAGCGGCCACGGATGCGCAGGGCGGGGGACGTGCGGGCCACGCGCCGGAAGCGTTGCCAGACGTCGGGGGTGCAGATCACGTTCACGAGGCCGGTCTCATCCTCGAGGTTGAGGAAGACGACGCCCTTGGCGGTTTCGGGCTGCTGGCGGTGCGTGACGACTCCGGCGATCTCGACCCGGGCCCGGTCCCGCCGTGTTCGCAGCTCCTCGGCGGTGACGACACCTTGGGCGGTGAGTTCGTCGCGAACGAACTCGGTGGGATGACGAGCCGCCGAGAGTCCGGTGGCACCCAGGTCGGCCGCGGTCGACTCCAGCTCGGACATCCCGGGGAGTTCGGGAGCCTCGATGCCCGCCACGATGCCCGGCAGGGTTCCCGGCCGGGCGTCGCGCAGCGCCCCGGCGGCCCAGAGCCCTTCCCGGCGAGCCACACCGAACCCGGCGAACGCGCCGGCGGTGGCGAGGGCCTCGAGGGCATCGACCGGTGCTTCGGTGCGGCGGGTGAAGTCCTCCAGATCGGTAAATGGGTGCTCGTGGCGTGCCGCGTCGATCCGGTCCAAGAGCCGATCCGAGAGTCCGCGGACATAGCGCAGGCCGACCCGCACCGCGTGGGTGGACACATCCGCGCACCAGCCGGGCCGGGGGAAGCCGACGGGTCCCACGTCGGGGGTTCGGGCCTCGAGGGTGCAGTCCCGTCGTGAGGCGTGCACGCAGGGACTGAGAACCTGGACGCCGTGGCGGATGGCGTCGCGCACGATGGTGTGCGGCGAGTAGAAGCCCATCGGCTGGGCGTTCAGCAGCGCGCAGGCGAACGGCGCCGGGTAGCGCCGTTTCATCCAGGCGCTGGAGTAGACGAGGTAGGCGAAGCTCACCGAATGGCTTTCGGGGAACCCGAAGTCGGCGAACGCTTCGAGCTTGTGGGCGATCTCTTCGGCGGTCGAGCCGGTGATCCCGCGTTCGGCCATTCCTTCGAGGAGGCGGTCTCGCATCGCGGCCATCCGTGTCCGTGAGCGTTTCGAGCCCATCGCTTGGCGCAGCCGATCGGCTTCTCCCGGGGTGAACCCGGCCGCGTCGATCGCGATCTGCATGAGCTGCTCTTGGAAGAGCGGCACGCCGAGCGTCTTTCGGAGACAGGGCTCGAGCACCGGATGGGGATAGGTGATGGGTTCTTCGCCGCTGCGGCGACGGAGGTAGGGGTGGACGGAGCCACCTTGGATCGGACCGGGCCGGATCAAGGCCACCTCGATGACGAGGTCGTAGAAGGTGCGGGGCCGGAGGCGGGGCAAGGTGGCCATCTGGGCCCGGCTCTCGACTTGGAACACACCGATGGTGTCGGCGGCGCACAGCAGGTCGTAGACCTCGTCCTCTTGAGGGATGGTGGCGAGGTCGACGTCGGTGCCCTCGTGCTCGCGGATCAAGTCGACGGCGAGGTGCAGCATCGTGAGCATCCCGAGACCGAGGAGGTCGAACTTCACCAGGCCCGCGGCGGCGCAGTCGTCCTTGTCCCACTGGAGCACGGAGCGGTTGTCCATGCGGGCCCACTCGACCGGGCAGAACTCCACGAGCGGGCGGTCGGCCATCACCATCCCGCCGGAGTGGATCCCCAGATGACGTGGGTAGTCGAGGACCTGACGGGCAAGGTCGAGCACGAGCTCAGGGACGGGGGGCGCACCGTCGGTCCCGGTGACGTCGTCGAAGGCCTGATCGTGTGAACGCCACCGGTCGATCCACTTGGTGAGCGCGTCGGCGTGGCCGGTGGAGAGGCCGACGACTTTCGCCATCTCCCGCAACGCGGAGCGCGGCCGGTAGGTGATGACGTTCGCGACCTGCGCCGCGCGGTCGCGTCCATACTTCGCGTACATGTACTGGATGACTTCCTCGCGGCGTTGGTGCTCGATGTCGAGGTCGATGTCCGGTGGACCGTCGCGTTCCGGGGAGAGGAACCGCTCGAAGAGCAACCCGAGGGCGACCGCGTCGGCCTTGGTGACGCCGAGCGCGTAGCAGACCGCGCTGTTGGCCGCGCTCCCCCGCCCTTGGCAGTAGATGTCATTCGTGGCGCAGAACTGGACGATGTCGACCAGCAACAAGAAGTACCCGGGGAAGTTGAGGGTCTCGATGACACCGAGCTCGTACGCGAGCTGGCGCATCGCCTGCTCGTAGTGAGGATGGGTCACCGGGTAGCGCACCGCGGCGCCCCGGGCGGTGAGCTCACGCAGCCAGGACATGTCGGTGTGGCCGGGCGGCACGTCGAGGTCGGGAAGATCCGGGGCGGCCAGGCGCAGATCGAAGGCGCACGCCTGGGCGACGTCGAGGGTGCGTTCGACGGCGCCGGGCCAGCGGGCGAAGCGACGCGCCTGTTCCGCGGGGCTGCGGAGCTGGGCCAAGGGTGACGCGGGAAGCCAGCCGTCGATCTCGTCGAGGGAGCGGCG
>DAIMHT010000107.1:0-5693 GCA_036723155.1 Actinomycetota bacterium | reverse complement strand
TTCCCGACGCGTGTCCGACGGTCTCGATCAGGCAGTAGCCCGGCGGTGCGAGGCCGATCTCCAGCAGCAACCGGACCGGTGGGTTGAGCAGGTACTTGTGGAGCCGTCGCACCACCCGTCGCTTCACGGCGTTGGCCTACCGCACCGCGCCTGCCGATGCACGAGGGGAGCGCCTCGTGGCGACCGGTGCGGTGGTCATCGCCGACGGGGCGGTTCGACGCGTTCGGTATCCTGGCGGGTCACATCAGCCGAGCTGCCGGCGTGGCGGCGTCTGGAGGCAATCGTGGGCAAGCCGGTCATTGTCGAGGCAGTGCGCACCCCGATCGGGAAGCGCAACGGCCAGTTGTCCGGTCTCAAGGCCACCGAGGTCCTTCGTCACGCGCTCATCGAGGTCATCGACCGGTCGGGGATCGATCCCGCGATGGTCGACGAGGTCGTCGGCGGCTGTGTCACCCAGGCCGGCGAGCAGGGCTCGAACGTCACCCGGAACGCCTGGCTCAGCGCGGGCAACGACCGGCTTCCGTTCACCACCGCGTGCTCGACGGTCGACGCGCAATGCGGGTCGGCGCAGCAGGCCAACCACCTCGTCGCCGGTCTCGTCGCGGCTGACGGGGTGAAGGTCGGCATCGCGTGTGGCGTCGAGCAGATGAGCCACGTGGCCCTCGGCTCGAACGTGATCAACGGTCCCGGCCACTACAAGACCGAACCGTGGCCCTACGACGACCCGCCGGACGGCCAGTTCGGCGCCGCGGAGCGGATCGCGGATCGGCGAGGCATCACCCGCGACGACCTTGACCACTGGGGCTTCCACTCGCAACGCAAAGCGAAGGTGGCCTGGGACGAAGGCCGCTTCGAGCGCGAGGTCGCTCCGATCGAGACCCCGGTCCTCGGTGACGACGGCCAACCAACCGGCGAGTCCCAGACCGTCTCCCGAGACCAGGGGCTGCGCGACACCACCCTGGAGGGCCTCGCCAAGCTCAAGCCCGTCGTCGAAGGCACTCGGCACACCGCCGGGACCTCGTCGCAGATCTCGGACGGCGCCGCGGCGGTGCTCTGGATGGACGAGGACGTGGCGCGCGGGCTCGGGCTGCGACCCCGGGCCCGGCTCCTGCATCAGCTCGTGACCGGCACCGATCCGTACTACCTCCTCGACGGGCCCGTCGACGCCACGGCCAAGATGCTCGACCGGTCGGGGATGGCGATGGCCGACTTCGACCTGTTCGAGATCAACGAGGCGTTCGCCTCGGTGGTGTTGTCGTGGGCGCAGGTGCACAAGCCCGACCTCGAGCGGGTCAACGTCAACGGGGGGGCGATCGCGCTCGGCCATCCGGTGGGTTCGACCGGCTCCCGGCTCATCACGACCGCGTTGCACGAGCTGGAGCGTTCGGACCAGGAGCTGGCGTTCGTGACGATGTGCTGCGGCGGCTCCCTCGGGACCGCCAGCATCCTGCAGCGGCTCTGACCCGGTCTCAGCCCCCGCACACGGCGCGGACGAACGCGCCGATCTCGGTCATCGCCGCGTCCGCCTCGGGGATGATGGCCTCCATGCCCAAGAAGCCGTGGATGAGACCGTCGAAGCGGTGCAGGGTGACCGGGACGCCGAAGCCGTCGAGGTGACGGGCGTACGCCTCGCCTTCGTCACGTAGCGGGTCGTACTCGGCGGTGATCACCAACGCCGGTGGGAGCCCGGTGAGATCAGGGGCGTGGATCGGCGACGCGAGCGGGTCGGCGGGATCACCGTCGGGTCCCAGGTAGCAGTCCCAGAACCACGCCATCGTGGTCGCGGTGAGGAGGAACCCCTCGCCGTTCGCCTGGTACGACTCCGTCCCCGCGGCCGCGTCGCACACCGGGTAGACGAGGACCTGGCCCCGCAGGTCGAGGCCGTCCGTCCGGGCGCGCAGGGCCGCAGCCGCGGCCAGGTTCCCACCGGCGCTGTCCCCGGCGACGACCAGTCGGGTGGGGTCACCACCCACGTCGGCACCGTGCTCGGCGAGCCACTCGGTTGCCGCGAAGCAGTCGTCGAGCGCGGCGGGAAACCGATGCTCGGGCGCGAGGCGATAGTCGATGCTGACCACGACCGCACCGCTGGCATTCGCGAGGCGGCGACAGATGTTGTCGTGGGTCTCGATCCCCATGATCACCCATCCGCCGCCGTGGAAGTAGGCGACGATCGGGAGGGATTCGTCGGTTGGGACCGGCCGGTAGACGCGCGCCCAGAGCCGCCCCGACCGGGTCGCCAGCTCGCGATCTTCGACCGACGCGACCGGCTGCTTCGGCCCTTCCATGGCTTGGACCATCGCGATCGCGCCCTGGCGGGCCAGGTCGAGGGGCAGGGTCTCGATGCTGGGGGCGTTCACGGCGGCGAGCTGGTCGAGGAGTGTCCCGACGGCTGGCGTGACGGGCATCAGCGTGCCGCCCAGAACCGCTCGAGCGCGGCGGCGGCCTCGTCGGGTCGTTCGACGAGGCTCCAGTGGCCCGCGTCCAACAGGACGAACTCCGCGCCCGCTCGGGTCGCGGCAGCCCGGCCGTACTCGGGCGGCCCGTACGGGTCCCGCTCGCCCCAGAACACCAGCGCCGGGCGTTCACCGGCGACGGGTCCCGGCGTCCACTCCTCGGCGATGTGGACCGCGGAGCGATACAGCGCCAGCACCGCCGACTTCATCGTGTCGTCCATACGCGCCACCGCGCCGACCGGGTCGGGATGACCGGCGTCGCGGAGCGCGTCGACGACCGCGTCGCCGGTCATGAGCTCCATGATCTGCTCGCCGACTTCGGGGGTCTGCCATTGCTTCGCGAGGTCGTGCCAGCGGAAGGCGTCGCTGACGGCGCCGTCGGCGAGCACCCAGCTGCGCAGCCGCTCGGGATGCGTGGTCGCCACCCGCTGCACGAGGATGGAGCCCCAGTCGTGCCCCACGAGGTCGACGGGCTCGTCGAAGTCACGGAGCTGCTCGGCGAGCCAGGCCGCGTATTCGTCTTTGGTGCACCCGAAGCCCGACGGCACGGCGGTCCCGAAGCCCGGGAGCGAGGGGCAGACGATGTCGTCGCGGTGGAGCCGCTCGACAAGTGGCGCCCAGAGCTCCGCGGTGTCCGGGACACCGTGGACCAGCACCGCGGGCACCGTCGTTACTCCTCGTCTCGCATCACGTCGAGGTTCGTGGTGGAGTCGACGAACCCCTCCATGAGATCGAGGATCACGTCACGAACCGGGCGCACCGCGTTCATGCGTCCCACGATCTGGCCGACCGGCATGCCCTGCAGCTCATGGATCTGGTGTTTGGTGATGCGTCGCGTCGCGTCCGACGTCGCCATGTACTGCAGCGGCATCGGCAGGTACCCGGGCGCATCGGGGCGTTCCCACGCCTCGGTCCACGCGGTGCGGAGCTGGCGGGCCGGCTTGCCCGAGATCACCCGGGACCGGACGGTGTCGCGTGAGCTGGCGGCGAGCAGCTTCTTGGTCACGGCCGGTCCGGTGTCGCTCTCCGCGGTCGTCAGCCAGATCGATCCGGTCCAGACCCCGTCCGCGCCGAGCGCCATCGAGGCCGCCATCTGGCGGCCCGATCCCACGCCGCCCGCGGCGAGGACCGGCACCCGGTCTCCGACGGCGTCGACGACCTCGGGGACGAGCACCATGACGCCGACG
This sequence comes from Actinomycetota bacterium, assembly GCA_036723155.1. GTDB lineage: Bacteria > Actinomycetota > Acidimicrobiia > IMCC26256 > PALSA-555 > PALSA-555. Next base: position 2,053 of record DAIMHT010000107.1, on the reverse strand, counting down.
TCTCCGGTGTGGCCCCCCGCCTCGTAGCCCTGGGCGACGATCATGTCGATGCCCTGGTTCACCTGGCGTTCCGCCTGGGCGACGCTGCCGACGAGCGCCGCGACCTTGACGCCGTGCTCGTGGGCGAGGTCCAGGACGTCCTTCGGGGGTGGCCCGAGCGCGTTGACGAGCAGCTTGATCGGGTGCGCCAGCGCCACGTCCACTTGCGGGCGGGCGCCTTCGTAGGTCCAGCCGAGCAGGCCGGTGTGCTCGTCACCGTCGTCACCGAGCGGGGGCACGTTGTATTCGTCGAGGACCTGTTCGATGAAGTCCTTGTGGGCCTGCGGAATCATGTCGGCGAGCTGGTCTTCCATCCGATCGGGATCGAGCTCTCCGCCCGCACCGGCGTAGCTGGCCGGCATGACGACGTCGACGCCGTACGGCTTGCCGTCGACGTGGTCGTCGATCCAGTTGAGCTCGATCTCGAGCTGCTCGGGACTGAACGCCAGCGCGCCGAGGACGCCGAGTCCCCCGGCCTTGCTCACGGCCGCCACCACGTCGCGGCAGTGGCTGAAGGCGAAGATCGGCAGCTCCAGCCCGAACATCTCGGTGGCTCGTGTGCGCACGATCTCCTCCTAGACCGAGGTGGCAACGCCGGTTGCCACGTCCTTCGCCCAGCGGTAGTCGGGCTTGCCCGACGGTGACCGCACGATGCTCGCGACGAGGTGCAGCTCCCGCGGGACCTTGTAGCCGGCGACGTGCTGCCGGCAGTGCTCTTGGACCGATTCGAGGGTCAGGGTCCCGGACTCGCGGACCTGCACCACCGCCGCGACCCGCTGACCCCACCGGTCGTCGGGGACCCCGACGACGGTGCAGTCGTACACGTCGGGGTGAGACTTGATGGCCGCCTCGACTTCCTCGGGGTAGATCTTCTCGCCGCCCGAGTTAATGGACACCGAGCCCCGTCCGAGCAGCACGATGCGACCGTCTTCCTCCACGCTCGCGAAGTCGCCGGGAATCGAGTACCGGGTCCCGTCCGGCGCGGTCACGAAGGTCTGCGCCGACTTCTCCGGGTCCTTGTAGTACTCGAGCGGGATGTTCCCCTTGCGAGCCACTTTGCCGACCGTGTTTGATCCCGGTTCGACGGGACGGAGCTCGTCGTCGAGGACCACCGTGTCGAGGATCGCCGTGACCCTCGGGCCCCGGGTCGACTCCTCACCCGACTGGACCAGGGTGTACCCGTTCGAGCCGCTCTCCGACGCGCCGATCGCCTCGGTGAGGATCACGTTGGGCAGTCGTTCGAGGAAGCGCTCCTTGACCGTGGGGGAGAACACCGCCGCGGTGCTCGAGATCGACACCAGTGACGAGAGGTCGTGGTCGGCGCCGGCGTCGTCCAGGGCCTCGACCAGGGGGCGACCCATCGCGTCCCCGGTGATCATGATCCCGCTGATCCGCTCCTCGCCGACGAGCTGCCACACCCGATTGGGATCGAAGCGGGCGAGGAGGACGATCTTGTTGCCTTGGAACGCGCCGCCCATCACGCCCCACTGGGTCGCGCCGTGCATCAACGGCGCGATGGGGAGCATCGTCCCGGGTTGGCGCTCCTGGGCCCGGGCGACCAGCGCCTCGGGGCGGTCCACCCGGGTGTTGGTCGTCGGGTCGATCCCGCCCCCGAGGGCGAAGAAGACGTCCTCGTGGCGCCACACGACGCCCTTCGGCATCCCTGTCGTCCCGCCGGTGTAGAGGATGTAGCGGTCGTCGGGTGAGCGGGGCCCGAAGTCGCGAACGGGTGAGCCGCTCGCCATCGCGGCCTCGTAGTCGACCGACTCCAGTCCCGCGAGGTCCGCGCCGGAGCCGTCGTCGATCACGACCGAGTGCGTGAGCAGCGGCAGGGTGTCGATGACGTTCCGGACCCGCGGCGCGAACTCCCGCTGGTACACGAGCGCCTTCAGATCGGCGTTCTCGAACAGGTACGTGAGCTCGCCCTCGACGTACCGGTAGTTGATGTTCACCCACACCGCCCGCAGCTTGAACACGGCCCAGAGGGTCTCGACCCACTCGACCGAGTTGTAGG
>DAIMHT010000106.1:0-5756 GCA_036723155.1 Actinomycetota bacterium | reverse complement strand
TCGACGACCATCGGGTTGATCATGACGCCGCAGTCCTCGCTCACCACGTAGCGCAGGATCTCGACCTTGCCCGTCGCCGGATCGACCTCGACGGTGCAGACGTGGCAGGCGTTCGACCAGGTGATCGGGGGTGCCTGGTAGCTGACCGTCGCCTCGAGACCCGGGGCGACGTCCGGCGGGAGCTCGGCCGGCGCGTTCAACGCCACCCGGGCCACGTCGGCGAGCGACACCCCTCGCGTCGGGGTGCCCCGCACCGACAGGCGACCGTCGCCGGACTCGAGGTCCTCGGGTGCGGCCTCGAGGAGATGCGCGGCGATCTGCGCCGCCTTCTCGCGGACCTGAAGCGATGCCTCCCTCGCGGCGCCGCCGGCGACGACGGCGGTGCGGCTGCCACCGGTGCCGCCACCGAAGGGGGCGCTGGCGGTGTCACCTTGGACGACGACGACGTCGTCGTAGTCGACGCCGAGGTGCTCGGCGACGACCTGGGCCATCGTGGTCTCGACACTCTGGCCGTGGGACCCGGTCCCCAGGTACACCGTCACGGTGCCGCTGGGCTGGACCCGCACCGTCGCGGTCTCGACGCCGAGGTTGCCGGACGCGACCGAGGTCGGCTCGACGTAGAGGCCGATGCCGATCCCGAGCAGGCGCCCATCGGCGGCGGCGCGGCGCTGCTCGGCGCGGAACGTCTCGTAGCCGATGAGCTCGACGGCCTGCTCGAGCGTCGCGGCCGGCGTGACGTGGTCGAGGACCATGCCCATCGCAGTGGTGAACGGGAGGTCGTCGGCTCCGATGCAGTTGCGGCGGCGCAGCTCCAGCGGGTCGAGCCCGACGGCGCGGGCCGCAAGGTCGAGCATCTGCTCCCGGGCGACGGTCTCCATCATCCACGGCCCGCGGTAGGCGCCCCGACCGCAGGTGTTCGTCCACACCGAGGTGGTGCGGAACCCGAGTTTCGGGATCCGGTACGGGCCGGGGAACAGGATCGCCACGAACGGGCCGACGCCGCCGGTTCCTCCGACGGGGTAGGCGCCGCAGTCCTCGAGGTGATCCAGGTGGACGCCGAGGATGTGGCCCGTGTCGTCGAGCGCCATGCGCACCGTCATCCGGTCGGCGCGGGCGTGATTGGAGGCGATGAGGTTCTCGCGGCGGTCCTCGATCCACTTGATCGAGCACCCGAGCCGGTGCGCGGCGGCGATGACCGCCAGCTCGTCGCGGGGTGCGAAGTACTTCTGGCCGAAGCCGCCACCGACGTCGTCCATCCGGACCCGGACCAGGTGCTCGGGGACCCGGAGCATGCGGCTGCACGTCTGGCGGACCTCGTGGGGGTTCTGGGTCGAGATCCACACGTCGAGCTCGCCGGTCGCGGGTTGGTACCCGGCCACGACGCCCCGGGTCTCCATGGGCACGTTGGTGTGACGGTGCTGGACGATCGTCTCGGTGACGACGTGCGCGGCGGCGGCGAAGATGGCGTCGAGCTCAGGGTCGGCGGGGGATTCGATCCGCTGGGCGATGTTGGCGCCGAGCTCGGGGTGCACCAGCTCGTCGGTCTCGTCGGCGGCGCGTTCGGGATCGATGATCGGCGGGAGCGGGTCGAGGTCGACCTCGATGAGCTCGCAGGCGTCTTCGGCCAGGTATCTGCTCTCGGCGATGACGAGCGCGATCGGGTCGCCGACGAACCGGACGTCGTGCTCCGCGAGCGGCCGCAGCGGCGCACACGGCGACGGTGGCGGATCGCTCTGGAACATCGTGGGCTGCATCGATCCGAGCCCGACGTTGAGGTCGGCGGCGGTCAGCACCGCGCGAACGCCGGGCATCGCCCGCGCCGCGTCGACCTCGAGCCTGGTGATGCGTCCCCGGGCGAGGTCGCTGCGCACGAAGGCGGCGTGCAGCATCCCGGGGACGACGACATCGTCGACGTAGTGCCCGTGGCCGGTGAGGAGGCGCGGGTCCTCTCGGCGTCGGACCGACTGGCCCACGAACCGACCGGCCGCGGGTCCGCTCACAGGGTCCCCGCGTGTCGAAGATCGGGTCGGGGACCGTGGAGCGTCGAAAGACTCGCGTTCACACCGCTCTCTCGTGGTTGCGGCCGTCGCCGGGAACCTACTCCGCCGGATATGGCGCGGGTTCAGGGTTCGGCGGGGTGCTCGACCTGGCGCCGGCCCCGATCGATGACTCCCTCGCGGCGTCGGGCGAGCTCGGATGGGTCGAACGTCTCGTTCCACCATTCGCGGTTCACCTGGTCCTCGATGGCCCAGCCCGGGTCGTAGATGGACGCCGCGATCTGGTTGTACGTCGTGAGCATGCGACGAACGCCGGCGGTGTCGTTGTGGACCGCGGCGAGGGCCAGCTCGCGGGTGAAGGGGAGCAGCTCGTCGTGGGGCACGACGTGGTTGACGAGACCCCACGTCAGGGCCTGCTCGGCCGAGCAGAAGTTGCCGGTGGCGCTGAGCTCCCGAGCCCGCCGGACCCCGACGGCCTCGACCAGCAGGACGGTGAGCCCCCATCCGGGCATGACCCCGACCCGGGCGTGCGTGTCGGCGAAGCGGGCCCGCTCGGAGGCGACGAGGAGGTCGCAGTTGAGCGCGAGCTCGAAGCCGCCGGTGATCGCGGGGCCGTTGACCGCGCCGATCAGGAGCTTGGTGCGGGGCGGGAACGGGCCCCGGAACGCGAACTTGCCGACGTCGTCGCGCCGGTACGGGTCGTCGGGATCGGTCGGCAGTCCCGCCGGGTCGCGGCCGGCGCCGATCTCGGTGAGGTCCGCGCCGGCGCAGAACGCCGGGTCGGCACCGGTGAGGACCATGACGTCGACGTCGTCTCGGGACTCGGCATCCCCGACGGCTCGAGCGAGCGCGGCACCGAGCTCGCCGTTGATGGCGTTGCGGACCTCGGGCCGGTTGAGCGTGATCGTCGCCACGCGCTCCTCGACATCGACGAGGACGACGTCGGTCATGGTGCGGCCCAGCCGTAGATGCGGGCCGCGTTGGCGCCGAGGACCGCGGCCTTCTGGTGGTCGTTGAGCGCGGCGTGACCGGTGATCGACCGGACCGAGTCGGGAAACTCGGCGTCCCAGTGGGGATAGTCGGAGGCGAAGACGACGGCGTGATCACCGAGCCCGGCGAGCGCGTGGCCGAGGTGTCGTTCCGCCTCGCACGAGATGACGACGCGGCCGTCGGCGAGATAGGTGCTCGGCGGCCGGGAGATGTTGGGCATCTCGTGGGACCGCTTCTCGTAGTGCTCGTCGAGGCGCTCGAACAGGTATGGGCCCCAGGCCGCGCCGGCCTCGAGGAGCAGGACCCGGAGGCGGGTGAACCGCTCGAGCACCCCGCCGCAGATCAGGGTCGCGGCGGCGAACATGATGTCGAACGCGAACTCGAGCGCGTGGAGCGTCGCGTAGGAGTCGACGAATCGTCGGTGCGCGAAGCGGGGACCGCCGGCGTGGACGCCGACGGGGACGTCGAGCTCCTCGGCGAGGTGCCACAGCGGATCGAGCTCGGGGGCGTCGAGGTTCAGGGGGCCGATGCAGCAGGGAACCGTCAGCGAGACGAACCCCAGCTCGGTGATCGTGCGGCGAGCCTCGTCGAGGCTGTCGTCGAGGGACGCCAGCGGGAGGGCCGGGGTTCCTTTCAGCCGGGTCGGGTCGGCGGCGCAGTACTCGGCGAGCCAGTCGTTGTACGCCCGGCAGCACGCCCGGCCGAGGTCGCGGTCGGTGATCCCCCAGAACCCGAGGCTGGCCGTGCCGTAGAGGATCGCGACGTCGATGCCCTCGACGTCCATGTCGGCGAGACGGAGCCGGGGGTCGACGGCGCCGTCACGGTGGACGGACGCCTCCACGATCCCTTCGGGGACCCAGGCGCCGACCCCGACGCCCGGTGGGATCGGTCGGCCCTCGATCTCGTAGCGGGTCGTGCCGCGGTCGTCGCGCACGATGCGGGGGCGCCGGTCGTGAAACGCCGCGGGGAGATGACGCTCCCAGAGCTCGTCGGGTTCGAAGACGTGACCGTCGGCGTCGATGACCGTCGGGACCGTCACCGCGCGCTACGCCAGCAGGTCGGGGTGGCGCGCCGCCACGAGGCGGCGGAGGCCGTCGCGCAGCGGCACCTCCGGAGCGGGGGCGACGTCGAGGAGCCGAGTGCGGTCGATCGTCACCGAACCGAGGGTGTTCGTGGTCTCCTCGAACCGCGGCTCGAGCCCGGTGAGCTCGCCGAGGATCGTGCACCACTCTTCGATGGACGACGGCTCACCGCCCCAGTTGACGATGGTGGCGGGCACCTGGGCCGCGGCGAGCAGCGCCGGGATCGTGCGCCCGATGTCGTCCTCGTGGATCGGGTTGAACCGGTTGGGCCGTTCCGGGTGCAGCGAGATGGGCGTGCCCGACTGCATGAAGAGGAGGTGCCACCCGGGCCAGCCCCCGTTGTCGCCGTACGGGACGTTCAGGCGCGCGATCGTCGTGGGGAGGTGGTGCTCCCGAGCCGCGGCGCGGGCGACGGCCTCGGCGGCGATCTTGGCGAGGCTGTACGTCGGGAACATGACCCGGTGGTTGTCACCGAGCGGGTCGGTCTCGCGCAGCGGATGGTCGGGACCCTGATGCTGGTAGACGGCCGTCGACGAGCAGTGCAGCACCGCGGTGGCGTTCCGGCAGTGGGCCATGAGGAGACCGATCGATTCGGCGTTCGCGGCGAAGTCGCGGTCCCAGTCGTCGTCGCCACCCTTGGCGACCGCGAAGTTCAAGACGTAGTCGAAGTCGTCGGGGAGATCGGCGAAGTCGCTGGAGGCGAGGTCGGTGGTCACGCACGTCACGCCGGCATCGTCGAGACGCTGACGCGCCGCGGGATCCGAGAAGCGGGCGATGCCCCAGACGTCGTTCGTCTCGGCGAGCGCGGTGGTGACCGGGAGCGCGACCTGGCTCGTCGGACCGGTGATCAGGATCTTGTGGCCTTCGAGCGGTCCGGGCGCGGTCATGGCGCGGACGTTCGGCCGGTGAGCGGATCGGGCATGGGCCGGACCGTAGCCGAGCCCCGACGAGGCGGACGGGGGCCGATCGGTCAGCGCAGCTGATCGACGTAGGTGTCCGTGCCCGGGATCGTGGGCAGGAACGGCGCCGCCAGTTCCACCTGCCCGACGCCGGCGTCGCGGACCGCGGCACCCGTGGGTGCGAACGTCTGGGCCCATCCATCCGCGGCCGAGTCGTCGGTCAAGGTCAGCAGGGTGAGACGGCGCTCGAGGCCGGGGACGTCGTCCACGTAGCTCATCCGGTCCGCGGGGAGCGGGATCGGCTCGAAGATGAGTGTCATCGCGGCGCTGGAGCCGCGGAGCCGGGCGGGCAGATGCTCGGCGCGCAACCATCGGTCGAGCTCGGCGCGGCTCCCGTCGGGCGGCGCGTCGACGACCTCGAGCACGAGGCCCTGGTACGGGTGGTCGAGGGCGTGAATGTCGCGCGGCCCTGCGGCGTCGCGGTAGACCGCGCCGGTGTACTGCTGAAACGACGTGTACACGTGGGACCGATCGAGGTAGATGCGACCGTCGGGGAGGAGGCGCTGGTTCGTGGCGACCGTCCACCGCAGGTGGTCGTCGTACCGGCCGTCGGTGATCCAGTACGTGGCCAGGTACTTGCCCGCGGCCAGCGGCGCCGCGATCGCTGACGGGTCGGGGTAGCGCAACGCTTGCAAGTCCCGGGTCGCCACCCACCGTCGCCCGGCGAACATCCACGGCATGGCCATCGCGCCCGAATAGAAGTGGTCGTCCTCGTACCAGCGGTTGTA
>DAIMHT010000105.1:0-5795 GCA_036723155.1 Actinomycetota bacterium | reverse complement strand
TCCCGAGCTGTTCCAGCATGTGGTCGAAGAACGGGATCCCGGTGCTGGCGGTGGCGACGCCGGACCCGTCGACGACGAGGACGAGGTCGACCCGGGTCTCCTTGGTCTGGCGGTGCCGTTCCCCGCGTCGGGCTGTGGTCATGCGGCCTCCTCGAGCGAGTCGCGGAGCGCGTCGAGGAGCGTGTCGTCCTCGGCCGGGGTCCCGACGGTGATCCGCAGGCAGCCTTCGAGACGGGGCGCGGCCGAGAAGTCGCGGACCAGCACGCCCCGGTCGACGAGCCGCTGCCAGAGCCGGTGGGCGTCGCCGTCGACGCGGACGAGGATGAAGTTCGCGCCCGACGGATAGACGGTGAGGTCCGGAAGGCGGGTCAACGCCGACGCCAGGCGGTGCCGCTCGCTGATGAGCGCGTCGACGCGGCCTCGCATCTCGCCGTCGAACGCCAGCGCCTCCAGCCCTGCGAGCTGGGTCGTGGCCGCGAGGTGGTACGGGAGGATGACCTCGTCCAGCTGCGCGACGACGGGTGCCGGGCCCACCCCGAACCCGAGCCGCAACGCGGCCAGGGACCACACCTTGGAGTAGGTGCGGGCGACGACCAGCGGGACGTCGTCGGCGACGAGCTCCACTGCGCTCCACCCGGCGAACTCGCCGTAGGCCTCGTCGACGACGAGGAGTCCGTGACCGTGGTCGACGACCGAGGTGAGGAGCGACTCGACGGTGGCGCGGGGCTCGACCGTGCCCGTCGGGTTGTTGGGGCTGCACAGGAACACGACCGCGGGACGCTCCGCGGCGATGACCAGGCCGGCTTCGGTGGGTGAGACGAGGAAGTCGGCGCTGCGCTCCGCCTCGATCACCTCGGTGCCGGTGATCCGGGCGATGTGGGCGTGCAGCGCGTACGTGGGCTCGAACACGAGCACGCCGCGGTCGGGTCCGCCGTAGGCGAGGAGCAGCGTCTGGAGGACCTCGTTGGAGCCGTTGGCGCAGAACACCCGATTGGCCGGCTGACCCAGCCGACCGGCGAGGGCGGCGCGCAACGGGCCCGCGTGCCGGTCCGGATACCGGTTCAGGGGGACGTCGCGGATCGCGGCCAGCCACGCGTCGACGAAGGCCGCCGGGGGCGCGTACGGGCTCTCGTTGGTGTTGAGCCGCACCGCGACGTCGAGCTGGGGCGAGTGGTACCCCTCGAGGGCGCCGAGGTCGGGGCGCGGGCGCGGGAGGGTCACGAGGCCCGCTCCGCGGCGACGCCCCGCTGGGTCCGCATCGTGACCGACCGGGCATGCTCGGGAAGCCCTTCGGCCCCGGCGAGCGCGACGACGTGGGGTGCGATGCGCTCCAACGCGGCGCGGTCGGCGTGGACGACGTGGATGTGCTTGTGGAACGTGTCGACGCGCAACGCGCTGGCGAACCGGGCGGTGCGCCCGGTGGGGAGGACGTGGTTCACGCCGGCGACGTAGTCGCCGACGACCGCGGGGGTCTCGGGGCCGCAGAACACCGCGCCGGCGTTGCGGACCTTGGGGACGAGCGCGTCGGGATCGGCGGTGTGCAGCTCGAGGTGCTCGGGCGCGATGACGTTCGTCACCGCGAGGGCGGCATCAGCGTCGGCGACGAGCACCGCGCGGCCACCGGTTTCGAGGGTGGCGCGGATGTCGGTCTCGCGCGGCGCCGCCCCGAGACGCTTCGTGAGCGCGGCGTCGACGGCGGTGATCAGCGGCTCGTGCCAGGTGACCAGCACCGCGGCGCCGCCGGGGCCGTGCTCGGCCTGGGCCAGCAGATCGGCGGCGACGAGCTCGGCGTCGGCGGTGCCGTCGGCGACGACCACGAGCTCGGAGGGGCCCGCGAAGGTGTCGGTGCCGACCTGGCCCAGGACCTCACGCTTGGCGAGCGTGACGTAGACGTTGCCGGGGCCGACGATGACGTCGACGGGCCGGATGGTCTCGGTGCCGTACGCGAGGGCGGCGATCGCGGGGGCGCCACCGACCCGGTAGACCTCGTCGACACCGGCCAGCGCCGCCGCCGCGAGCGTCGCCTCCGGAACCGTCCCGTCCCGGTCCGGGGGGACGCAGAGGGCGACCTCGCGGACGCCCGCGACCCGGGCTGGGATCGCGGTCATGAGGACCGAGCTCGGATACGTGGCGCGTCCCCCGGGCGCGTAGCAGCCGGCCCGGTCGACCGGCACGACCATCTCCCGGGCCTGGATCCCGTCGCGGTCGAGGACCACCGGCGCGTCGTGTTGGGCTTCGTGGTAAGCGCGGATCTCGCCCGCGGCGTACTCGAGCGCGGCCCGAACCTCGGCCGAGATCCCGGCAAGCGCGGCGGCGACGGTCGGCCCCGGGACCCGAAGGTCGTCGATCGTGCAGCCGTCGAAGCGGGCCGTGTACTCGCGGACCGCGGCGTCGCCGCGGGCGCGGACCGCCGCGATGATCGACCGGACCGCTTCGACCGGTTCTGTTGGCGTCTCGGGTGGGGCGAGCGCGGTCGCGAGGTCGCCAGTGAACGCGCGAAGGTCGAGCAGGTCGAGCACGGTGGCAGTCATCGTAACCGTGGGTCGTCGCGTCAGCGCTCCGCTTTGCCTGGCCGGAGGTGAGACGACAGGCTGGAGCGCGATGAGCGCGTCGGACCTTGCCGAGCTGTCGACGTTGCGCGCGCAGCTGGACGAGCTGTTGGCGCGGGTCGTGAGCGTGGCCGAGCGTTACGACGACACCCCGGACTCCGCGATCGCCGCGGAGCTGTTCGCGGCCGAGCGGCTGCTGATCGGCGCGGGCCGGTCATTGGACCGCGCCATCGCTCGGCTCACACTTTGAACGCGCTGGGGCAGACGTCGGCCAGGAGGCAGACGTCGCAGCGGGGTCGGCGGGCCAGACAGACCCGGCGGCCGTGCTCGATGAGCCGCAGCGAGAAGCGGCCCCGATCCTCCTCGGGGATCAGCCGGTTGAGATCCAGCTCGACCTTGACCGGGTCGGTCTCCTTGGTCAGGCGCAGCCGGCGCGCCAGCCGGCCGACGTGGGTGTCGACGGGCAGGCCCGGGAGGTCGTAGCCGACCGACCGGACCACGTTGCCGGTCTTGCGGCCGACGCCGGGCAGCGTCACCAGGTCCTCGAGGTCTCGGGGCACCTGGCCGTCGAAGCGCTCCTCGAGCGCGGCGGCCATGCCCATGAGGCTCTTGGTCTTGGAGCGGAAGAACCCCGTCGAGTGGATGAGGGTCTCGACCTCGTCGGGGTCGGCGTCGGCCAGGTCCGCCGCGGTCGGGTACCGCGCGAACAGCGCCGGCGTGACCTTGTTGACCATCTCGTCGGTCGATTGCGCCGAGAGGATGGTGGCGACCAGCAGCTGGAACGTGTCGTCGTGCACGAGCGCGCAGCGAGGGTCGGGGTACTCCACGGTGAGACGCTCCAACACGACCGCGGCGCGTTGGCGTGCACCACGCGGGAGCGTCACGGCCGCAACCTACCCGGACCCGGTACCCTCGGCGACATGGTCGACGTACAGGTGCGGCGTCCCGTCGCGCCGTCCGACGTCGACGCGTTCCGACGGCTCGCCGACGACGCCGCCCGCGCCGCCGGTCACCCCGTCGTCGGTGACGCGGTCTGGCGTGACCTGGCCGACCCGTCGCCCGACACCGCGCTCATCCTGGCGCGTGACGGCGACACGATCGTCGCCGCGATGCACGTCGGCCCCAGCGACTCGCTCACCACCCCCCACAGCACCCTCTCCTTCGCGGCCGCGCCGGGGACGGCGCTCGACGAGGTCGTCCCGCCGCTGACGACGGCCGCGCTCGCCGACCGGCGTGATCACGGTGGTGGCCACGTCGAGCTGTGGGTACCCGGCGCGGACGCGTCCTGGGACGATCGGGCCCAGCGCCTCGGGCTCGACCCGGCCCGCGAGCTCCGCCAGCTCCGGGTCCCGCTCCCCGTGTCGGAGCCGGTCCGATGGCCGCCAGGGGTGACGGTCCGCGCCTTCGAGCCCGGACGCGACGAGGCCGCCTGGGTCGCGGTCAACAACCGGGCCTTCGCCCACGATCCCGACCAGGGCGGCTGGGTCGAAGCCACCCTGCGCCGCCGCGAGCACGAACCCTGGTTCGATCCCGCCGGGTTCCTCCTCGCCGAGGACGACCAGGGTCTCGCCGGGTTCTGCTGGACGAAACTGCACCCCGCGGCGCCACCGATCGAGCCCGACGCGCTCGGTGAGATCTACGTCATCGGGGTGGACCCGTCCCGTCAGGGCACTGGACTCGGCCGCACGCTCACGCTCGCGGGCCTCGCCGACCTCCACGAGCGGCGCCACGCACCCATCGGCATGTTGTTCGTCGACGCCAGCAACGACGCCGCGCTGCGCCTGTACGAATCGATCGGGTTTACGGTGGCGCGCGTGGACCGGGCGTACGCATGCGATCTCTGACCCGCTACGGCGCGTCGCACGCCGAGTTGGCGTCGCTCCTCGACGACGAGCCCCGCTACCGCGTCGACCAGGTGTGGGACGCCCTGTGGAAGCGACGGGCGCCGATCGAGTCCGCGACCGAGCTGCCCGGCGTGCTCCGAGCCCGACTCATCGAGCTGCTCCCCCTCGCGCTGGCGCCGGTCACCGAGCACGTCTCCGCCGACGAGCTCACCCGCAAGTGGCTCTGGGCCGCGGGAGACGCCCAGGTCGAGACGGTCCTCATGCGCTCCCCGCGGCGGGCGAGCGTGTGCGTCTCCTCGCAAGCCGGGTGTGCGATGGGATGCACCTTCTGCGCCACCGGGCAGGCCGGCTTCGAACGGCACCTCGGCGCCGATGAGATCGTCGAGCAGGTGCTCCGGGCCCAGCACGCCTCACCCCAACGGGTCACGAACGTGGTCTACATGGGGATGGGCGAGCCCCTCGCCAACTACGACGAGGTCTGGGCGTCCGTCATGATGCTGCGCGACGCCCTCGGCATCTCCGCCCGGCGCCTGACGATCAGCACCGTGGGGGTCGTGCCCGGCATGCGCCGCCTCGCTGCCGAAGGGCTCCCAGTCACGTTGGCAGTCTCGCTGCACGCCCCCGACGACGCGTTGCGGGCCACGCTCGTGCCGCTCAACCACCGGTACCCCATCGCCGAGGTGCTCGACGCCGCCGCCGACGTGGCCGGCGCCAGCGGCCGGCGCGTCACGTTCGAGTACGCCGGCATCGCCGGCGTCAACGACCAGCCTGCGCAGGCCGAGGCCCTCGCCCGCCTCCTCGGCGCATGGCCCGGCGTCGGAGGCGCCCATGTCAACCTCATCCCCCTCAACGCGACGGGCGGGTTCCCCGGCCGCGCTTCGGCGCTCCCCGCGCTGCACGACTTCGCCCGCCGCCTCCGGGCCCGGGGCGTCACCGCCACCGTCCGCCGCACCCGCGGGGCCGACATCGACGCCGCGTGCGGGCAGCTCCGGCGGCGGACCCTGATCCCATCCGAGGCGTCCGCTTCGACCAGAATGGGGCCGTGCGCCAGTACCGGTTCCTGAACCAGACCCAGCCCCAGACCCTCTACATCGCCACCCTGTTCTGCTACATCGACGCCGTCTTCGGGCTGCTCACCGGTGTGGTCACCACCTCCGTGGTCCTGGCGCTCCTCACCATCTTCGGTCTCGGGTTCGGCGGGTTCGGGATCGCCAACGAGAAGAAATGGGGCTACGGCGTCGCCGTCGGCGCCGCCCTCCTCCAAGTCGGTGGGCTCATCGCCGTCGGTGGCACCGACGTCCTGAACTTCCCGCTCATCTTGAACCTCATCTTCGACGCGGCGCTCGTCGCGCTGCTGCTGCACCCCGAGAGCCGCGGGTACCAGCGCATCTGGTTCAAGTAG
>DAIMHT010000104.1:0-5838 GCA_036723155.1 Actinomycetota bacterium | reverse complement strand
GTGCCGTCGCGGCCGACGAGGATCGCGGCGGGCTGGCCGCCGTCGACAGCGGTGCCGACGGTGTCGATGCGGGTCACTCCTCCCGCCGCGCCGCCGGGGCCGCCGGGGCCGCCGGGGCCGACGAGGCCACAGGCCGGCCGGATCGACTCGAGCGAGCGGCCCGTCGCGCTCGCGGGGCCGGCGACGACCTGTCGCAGCCGGGCGGCGGCGGTGACGTCCCCGACCGCGCCGAGATCCCGGGGCGCGACCTGGGCCGCGGAACCAGGGCCCGGGACCCCCGCTTGGGGTCCGGCGACCGCCGTCGGCCCGGCCGCTCGTCGCGCGGCCCGGGAGGTCTGCCCCCCGCCGCTTGTGCCGAGGATCGCGGCGCCGGTCACAACGATCACGAGCAGTGCCGCCGCCGCGCTGAGCAGCAGCGCGGGACGACGACGGCCCGGTGACGACACTGGCGCGGCGTCGAGGGCCCGGCGGACGAGTCGGGCCCGGGTGTGGTCCTCGAGCGGCGCCACCGCCAGGAGCGCGGCGAGCCGCTCGTCGCGACCGTCCGCGCCCTCGTCGGGGTCGGAACCAGGTCCACGCAGGCTCGGGTCGTCACTCATCGTTGCTCGCTTGGACGACGGGCGCCCCGGCCCGGGTTCCCGAGGATCGCCGCGAGCGCCTCCCGGCCCCGCGAGATGCGGGACCGGACCGTCCCCACCGGCACGTCCAGCACCGTGGCGATCTCGGAGTAGTCGAGGTCACACAGGTCGCGCAGCACCACCGCCACCCGAAAGTCGACCGGCACCGCGCCGAGCGCGGCGTCGAGGTCGAGGCGTGCGTCGACGCCGTCCATCGCGCCCGACCCGCTCGCCGCTTCGGGCACGGTCTCCACCGGGATCGGGCGGCGGTCCCGCCGGCGCAGCTCGTCGAGCGCGGCGTTCATGGCCACCCGGTACAGCCAGGTCGTGAACGCCGACCGGCCGTCGAACCGGCCGATACCGCGCGCGACGGCGATCAAGGCGTTCTGAGTCGCGTCGAGCGCATCCTCGGGGTGGGGGACCACCCGCCGGCAGATCGCGTGCACCCGGTCGGCGTGACGCTCGAGCAGCTGCTCCAAGGCGTCCCGGTCGCCGCCGGCGGCCGCGGCCGCGAGCACCGCGTCGTCGGGGTCGGTCGCGCCGACGGTGGGCGTGGCTCAGCCCCCGGCGGGGGTCGCCGGGGACGGCGGTGCCGGTGCCACCGGCTGCGGACCCGGTGGGCTCGCCCCGGCCCCCGAGGCCCGCACCAGCAGGTAGCCCGCGGCGACCCCGGCGACGAACAGCAGCGCCGCGAGCACCGCCACCGGGCCTCGCCGAGACGGCCGAGGCCGGGGTCGTGGCGCGGGCGCGCGACGGGTGCGGGGCGGCGACTCGCGTGGCGCCATGGCGGTGGTGCGGGGGGCCTCGACGCGGGGGGCGGGCGTCGGGTCGGGTCGGCCGCGGCCGGTGAGGGCGTCGGCCACCGCCTGCGCGGTGGGGGGCCGGTCGGCGGGCTCGAGGGCCAGGCAGGCCATGACGAGCCGGGCGAGGCCCGGTGGGGTGTCGGGCCGACCGAGTGCGACCGGGGCCGGCGACACGCTGAGCCGGGCCAGGGAGATGGCCATCTCGGTGTCGCCGTGGAACGGGAGCGCGCCGGTGAGCATCTCGTAGAGGACGAGCCCGAGGGCGTAGATGTCGGTGCGGGCGTCGACCGGCTCACCGCGCAGCTGCTCCGGCGCGAGGTAGCGGGCGGTGCCGACCACGGTCCCGGTGCGGGTGAGCTCGCTCCCGCCGGCCTTGGCGATCCCGAAGTCGGTCACCTTGACCCGCCCCCCCGGGGGGACGAGGACGTTGGCCGGTTTCACGTCCCGGTGGATGACCCCCTGGCGGTGGGCGTGGTCGAGGGCGGTGGCCACCTCCCGGCCGACCCGGGCGGTCTCGCCGATCGGCAGCGGCCCCCGATCGTCGAGGACTCGCCGCAGGTTCGGGCCGTCCACAAACTCCATGACGATGTATCCGACACCGTCGTCATCCCCGGTGTCGTAGGTGGTGACGATCCCCGGATCGCTGAGCCGGGCGGCGGCGACGGCTTCATGGCGGAAGCGGCTCCGCAGACCCGCGTCTCCGGACAGTTCCGGAT
Source organism: Actinomycetota bacterium (assembly GCA_036723155.1). Lineage (GTDB taxonomy): Bacteria > Actinomycetota > Acidimicrobiia > IMCC26256 > PALSA-555 > PALSA-555. Next base: position 3,702 of record DAIMHT010000104.1, on the reverse strand, counting down.
GGAGGGTCTTCACCGCCACCCGGCGGTCCAGCAGCGTGTCCTGGCCGACCCACACCGTGGCCATCCCACCCCGGGCCAGGGCGCGCACGAGCTGATAGCGGCCGTCGAGCACACGACCGGGCTCGGCACGACCAGACACCGCGGTCACGCTACCCAGCGAGACGGCGCGAAGCCGCCGCGGGGGGTTCGCCGCGAGGATCTAGTCGGCGAGTTGGTAGGTCACGCCGAGGACCCCCGGACCGGCATGGGTCCCGATCACCGGCCCGACCGCGCCCACCACGATCTTGTCGCGGGGGGCGACGTCGTCGATCAGGTCGAGGAACTCGTCGATGTCACTGGCGTCGCCTTGCAGCACCGCGACGTCCTCCACCGAACGTTCGTGGACCTTGTCGGCGAGGAGCCGGAGCGCTTTCGAGCGGGTCCGGACCTTGCCGGCCTCCTCGACGACGCCGTCGCGGATTTCGACGACGGGCTTCACGGCGAGCATCGAGCCGAGCAGGGCTCGGGCGTTGCCGATGCGGCCCCCCTTCTTCAAGAACTCCAGGGTGTCGAGCGTCCCGAAGAGGCGGGTCCGCTCCCGGCGGTTGGTGACCTCGGCGACGATCTCCTCGATGGGCGCGCCCGCGGTGGCCCGCTTCGCCGCCGCGATGCAGAGGTTTCCCAGCCCCATGGAGCAGGTGAGCGAGTCGATCACCTCGACGCGGCAGTGCTCGGCGACGGACGGCGCCGCGACCTGCGCGGCCTGCATGGTGGCCGACAGGCGCGACGACAGGTTGATGCAGACGATCCCGTCGGCGCCGGCGGCGCTCAGCGCCCGGAACCGGGCCGCGAACGCGCCCGCCGAGGGCGCGGCGGTCTCGGGAAGCGTGGTCGCGGTCGCCAGCCGCTGCCAGAAGGCCTGGTTCGTCAGCTCTTCACGGTCGACGAGCTCCTCGGATCCGAACCGGATGGTGAGGGGGACGATCTCGATTCCCAGCTCCGCGACGACCGCCTCCGGTAGGTCGCAGGCGCTGTCGGTGACGATTCGGACGGGCACGGGTGGACCTCCTGGTCCCTGCGGTCGCCCTCATCGTCCCACGCCAGCGCGCCGGCCGCCCCTTCGGCGGCGGGCGGGCCGGAAGCTGCTCCGCAGCTCCTGCCATTCCTCGACCCGGGTCACGCTGAGGCCGGCGGCGATCCCGGCGAGCCCGACGACCGCACCGACGACCGTGGCCGCCACCGCGCGGGTCCCACCGGCCCAGCCGATCGTGTCCGCCGCGAACCAGGCGGCGGTCCCGGCGACCGCGCTCACCACGCCGACCTTGACGAACGTCGTCTCGATGCCCCGCCCCTGCAGACCGCCGACCCGGCGGCTCAGCATCGCCAGGGTCACGATCGCCGCGACCGCGTACGCCCCCGAGAACGCGTAGCCGAGCCCGGCGATGCCGAACGGCCCGATGAACGCCAAGGCGAGGCCGATGTTCACCGCGTTCTCGAGGCAGTTGATCAGGAACGGGGTCTTGGTGTCGTGCAGGGAGTAGTACGCGCGCAGCGAGAACAGGTACACGGAGAAGAACGGCAGTCCGACGGCGAAGCCGACGAGGGTGTGCGCGACGAGCGCCGAGTTGCTCCCCGTGAACGCGCCCCGTTGCAGCAACGCGACCACGACCGGCCGGGCCACCGCGACGGCGAGCGCCGCGGACGGGATCACGATGGTGAGCACGAGACGCAACGCCCGCGCGAATCGGTGTCGCAGCGCCGGCAGGTCACGAGCGGCTGCCGCGAGCTCGGGACCGGCCGTGGTCATGATCGACACCGCGAACAGCCCGTGCGGCAGCTGGAACAGCGTGTACGCGAGCAGATAGACCGCGGGACCCCCCGGTTGACCGTTCGCCAGCACCAGCACGACCCACAACGCGATCTGGTTGGCGATCACGTACCCGATCGTCCAACCGGACAGGCGCACCACGATCGCGACGGCCCGGTGACGCCACGCGGGCAGGAACCGAAGATGCACCCGCGCGCCCCGCAGCGCCGGCACGAGCGCGAGCGCCATCGCGACGATGCCGGCGGTGGTTCCGAGCCCGAGGAACAACAGCAGCCCGGTGTCGTGCAGGACGCGGGCCACCGTGATCGGACGTCCCGCGAGGCGGGGAAGCGCGAGGAACAGCCCGATGAGGACGACGTTGTTCAGGATCGGCGCGAACGCCGCGGCCGCGAACCGTCGCCGGGCCTGGAGGAGCGCGGTGGCGAGCGCGGTGAAGCCGTAGAACACGATCTGGGGCATGAAGAGCCGCAGCAGATCGGTGGCCAGCTGCCGTTGCGCTCCCTGCTGAGACCCCGTCACCCGCAACGTCAACAGGTCCGCGATGAACGGGGCGAGGAGCACCCCGAGGATTGCCACACCGATCAGCAACACCACCGAGACCGTGATGACCGCGCTCGTGGCCTCGTCGTCGTCGTCTTGGAACTGGCGGACGAACTGCGGGACCAACGTGGCGGTCAGCACCCCGCCCACGATCAGCTCGTACAGCATGTTCGGGGTCTCGTTCGCGAACGCGTAGGTACCGGACAGCGCGGTGATCCCGATCGCGTACGCGGCGGCGGCGCGCCACAACAACCCGGTCACGCGGGACAGGGCGGTGCCGACGCCCACCACGACGCTCGACCGCACGAGACGGCCGGTGTCGTGAGGACGGATGCTGCGTCCGCGCCCCCGGGGGCTCACGCCCGGGACCCCGCCCGGGCCCGTCGCCGGCGGCGGATCTCGAAGATCCACCACGCGGCGAGGAAGAACGCCGCGCCCGCGGCGAGCGCGATGCCGACGGTGCTCACGACCGTGGACTGCACCTTGAAGCGACCCTCGGCGATCGGCAGCGACCCGTCAGCCGATCGGACGCTCAGGTCGAGCGGGAACGTCCCCGACGTGCGCGACCGCACGTCGAAGCGCACCGTCACGCTCCGTGGAGGCAGCACGAACGTCTGCGTCGAGCCTCGTGGGAAGTCGAGCTTGTGGCTGCGGAGGGAGACGAGGACGCGCACCGGTTGACCGGTGTCGTTCCGGAACGTGATCGGGATGGCACCCGAGCGCGCGGTGAGCGTGATCGTGCTCGGCGTCGGCACCCGGATGCGGCTCAAGAAGTCGTCGATGATGGCGTTGACGCCGATCAGCTCACTGCGGGCCTGCGCGGCGCCCGCGGGCCCCGACCAGTCCGAGGACACCGAGGAGAGCAACAGCCGCTCCGCGCGCGCGACCCGAGGATCGGTCGGTCCGACGAGCGACCCGAACGATGCCAGTCGGGCCTGGGCGGCGCCGTAGGTCGTGGCGCTCACTGGTGGCGCGGGAGTCGCCGTGCCCGCGGCCAGGGGCCGGACCGCGTTTCCCGAGGGGGGCGGCACGGTCGTGAACACTTGGTCGAGGGTCATGGGAGCGAGCCAGGGATTGTTCGTGAGCCCGCCGAGCACCGCGTCGAGGAGCGCCGCGGGCGGGTCGAAGCCGCTCGGGTTGACCGCGACCACGGCCCGGGTCGACGCTGGTGCCTCCAACGCGGTCAGCGACAAGCCGGCGAGGAACCGTTGCGCCCGCAGCGCCGGCGTGCCGTCGCCGCTGAGCAGCTGGGCCAGGCGGGTGTCGTTCGCGACCGCGGCGATCGGTCCGGCCGGCGCCAGGTCCGACGCGGGCTCGACCGAGAACGGTGCGGTGACGGTGAGGCGGTCGTTCTG
>DAIMHT010000103.1:0-5871 GCA_036723155.1 Actinomycetota bacterium | reverse complement strand
CCGAGCGATGGGCGTCTACAACGACCAGATCGTGCCGCGGGTCACGAACCGGTTACTCGGGACGAAGGAGTTCGGGAAGCTGCGGCGCGAGGCGTGCGAAGGACTGCGCGGTGACGTCGTCGAGGTGGGCTTCGGGTCGGGCCTGAACCTGGCGTACCTGCCGGACACGGTGACGGGCGTCTGGGCGGTCGAGCCCTCGGGCACCGCGACCAAGCTGGCGGCCAAGCGGATGGCCGCGTCGCCGACACCGGTGCAGGTGGTGGGGATCGACGGGGCCCGGCTGGACCTCCCGGAGCACCGTTTCGACGCGGCGCTGTCGACGATGACGCTCTGCACCATCCCCGATGTCGGCGCCGCGCTCGAGGAGCTGCGACGGGTGCTGAAACCGGGAGGGAGTCTCCACTTCGCGGAGCATGGCCACGCGCCGGACGACCGCATCGCCCGGACCCAGGATCGGTTCAACGGGATGCAGATGCGCGTCGCGGGTGGCTGTCACCTGAACCGCGACATCGTCGACCTCATCCGCTCGGCGGGCTTCGAGATCGAACAGGTCCGCAACTTCTTCCTGAAGGGCCCGAAGGCGTGGGGCTACATGTCCATCGGGCGGGCGCAGTCGAGCTGACCCGGCCGCGTCGAGCGCGCCCGGTGCTGGGCGTGGCCTCAGGTGTCGTCGGGGTCTTCGGTGGCGAGCAGGCCCGACGCGGCGGCGAGCGCGACGGCGAGCGACGCGGCCTTGTCGTACGTCGCGGCGAAGTAGTGCTCGGCGATCGTCTCGTTGCCGGGGAAGGGGGGCGGCCCCAGCGAGCGGATCATGACGGTGGGGTCATCCGACGGCGTGATGACGTCGGGGGCGTCGTCGGTGGTGTCGCCGCCCCAGAAGTCACGCGTCGACGCGGCCCGACGGCGGCGACTCCGCTGCGGCGGCGGCTTGCGGCGACGGGGTCCGCTCATGCTGCGGCCCCGTCCTCGTCGGACACGTCCAGCTCTTCGGTGAGCACCGCGTCCGGACGGATGCCGAGCGCGACGCGGAGCTGGCTGCTGTCGAGATCACCGAGCGACGTCGACTTCGCCAACACCAGATCGGCGATGCGGCGTTTGCCGGCGACGACTTCCTCGACTCGCTCGTCGACGGTGCCGGGGCAGATGAGCCGGTGACAGATGACGGTGCGGGTCTGGCCGATGCGCCAGGCCCGGTCTCGGGCCTGGTCCTCGACCGCGGGGTTCCACCAGCGGTCATAGAGGACGACATGGCTGGCGTTGGTCAGGTTCAACCCGGTGCCGCCGGCTTTCAACGACAGCACGAGGGCGCCGGGTCCCTCGCCGGCCTGGAAGTCGGCGATCAGACGGTCCCGGACGGTGCGCGACAGCCCGCCGTGGTAGCAGGCGACCGGGGTCCCGGTGCGGGCGGTGAGATGCTCGGCCAGCCGCTGACCCCATTCGGCGAAGTGGGTGAAGACCAGCAGCCGCTCGCCGGCGGCGAACACCGCGGCGACGATCTCCTCGAGGCGGCCGAGCTTGCCGGAGCGGCCGTCGAGGGGACGGTCGTCGGCTTGATAGGCGGACGGATGGTTGCAGATCTGTTTGAGGGCGGTGATCGCAGCGAGGATCTGACCCTTCCGGGGCTCCTCCCCTTCGGGGCCGCCGGTGCCGATCACCAGCTTGTCGAGCACCGCCTGGTACAGCCCGATCTGCTCCGGGGTCATCGAGCAGTGGTCGAGCTCGTCGATCCGGTCGGGCAGCTCCGCGGCGATGACCGGCTCGGCCTTGGTGCGACGGAACACGAGGATGCCGTTCAACGCTCGCAGCGCGTCCTCGGCGGCGGCGGTCGCGCCACCCTCGTGGGAGAGATGGGCGATGAACTGGGGTCGGGGGCCGACGAGCCCGGGGTTGGTGAAGTCCAGGATCGCCCACAGATCGCCGAGGCCGTTCTCGATCGGCGTGCCCGTGAGCGCGACCCGGGTTCGGGCGGGGATCCGGCGCAGCTGCTGTGACGTCTCGTTCGTGGGGTTCTTGACCGCCTGGGCCTCGTCGAGGACGACCCGGGCCCACTCCACGTCCGCGATCGCGTCCACGTCGCGGACCGCGGTCCCGTAGGTGGTGATGATGACGTCGGCGTCGTCGACCTCGGCCGCGATCTCGTCGGGGGAGGCGCGGTTGGTGCCGTGATGCACGACGACGCGCAGCCCGGGCGTGAAACGGGCCGCTTCGGCAGCCCAGTTGCCGACGACGGCAGCGGGCGCGACGACGAGCGCGGGCCCGTCGGCCGCCCCGGCGAGCAGGTGGGCGAGCATGGTCGGGGTCTTCCCGAGCCCCATGTCGAGGGCGAGACAGCCGCCGAGTCCCGCCGAATCGAGGAACCCGAGCCAGGCGAGCGCTTCGGCTTGGTAGTCGCGCAGCTCGCCGACGAAGCCGTCCGGAGCGCCCGCGGGTTCGGCCGACAGGTTGGAGGCCGCGCTGAGCAGGTCGGCGGCCCAGCCGCCACCCGCGACGGAGATCCCGCCCGACAGGGGCGAGCCTTCGAGCCCGAGGGCGAGGCGGAGCATCTCGGCGCCCGACAGCTGGGTGGTCGCGGCCCGCTCGGCGAGCGATTCGGCCGCGGCTTGCAGGTCGGCCTGGTCGATGGCCACCCATCGGCCCCCGGAGCGGATCAACGGCCGGGCTTCCTTGGCCAGGCGGGCGACGTCCGCGGCGGTGAGCTCGACGTCGTCGAAGAGGGCTGACCAGCGCACGTCCGCGAGCTGGTTGGCACCGACAGTGGTCGACGAGGACGGGTCGGCGAAGACCCGCAGCGCCGAGGTGGGCCGCCGTCGCGACAGTGCCGGCACGCGCACGTCGAAGCCGGCCGCACCGAGCTGGGGACCCGTGGTCACCATGAGGTCCCAGGCCTCATCCTGACTGAGGATCACCTGGCCCCGTCGGGTGCTGCCGGGGCGGAGCAGGGCGGGCAGCATCCGCTCGAGGCGGGTGAGCTCGTCTTCGAAGGTGCTGCGGTCGGAGCCGGCGTTGACGATCGCCTGCTCGATGGGGGTCAACGCGCCCTCGGGCCCCGACGCGAGCACCGCCAGGTGCCAGGCGCCGTGGTCATCGGGAGGATCGAGTCGCACCACGAGCGGTGCGTGCTCGCGGGTCACGGACCGGGCCCAGCGTTCGCCTCGGGCGGCGATCTCTCCCGCGATGCGCACCGGGGCGTCGAACGCGCTGCCGTCGAGGCGGGCGAGGAACGCCTCCGCGACGTCGGCGGCGGTGCGCACCCGCGGCGGTGGCGCGGGGACCTCGAGGCGCCGGGCCCCGTCGCGACAGATCGCGCCGACCATCCCGGTGAGCGCGGAGCGAGTGAGGGCCCGCCGGTCGACGTGCGAGTCGAGGGCGAGCACCGAGCCCGGCATGCTGGTCGACGCCTGGGTGAGGCGGGCCGGGTCGACGAGGGCGGGCGTCCAGCGCACCGAGTAGGAGCCGCTGGAGGAGTTGGAGTTGCCGGTCCCGCGCCGGCGTTGCCGCAGCAGCGGGACGATCGCGCCGCATGCCGTCAGCTCGACGGCCCAGATCGCGACGCGGCCCAGCCACCGGACGCTGGAACCGAGGTCGTCGCCCGCCTGTCCCGCTCCCGCGGCGACGAGCCACCCCAGGACCTCGCCGACCGGCGTGGCGACCGCGTCGGCGGTCGCACCACCGGGCAGGATCACGACACCGTGGGGAAGCCACCCCGATGCCGGGGCGCCCGCCGCGGCGAGCATGGTGATGACGTCGTCGCTGGACACCGATGGCGCGCCGGGCCCGCCGGCCCAGGCCACGACCCGCCCCGGTTCCCACGAGACCTGGAGTCGGGCCACACCGTCGGCGACCGCGTCGTCGTCGCCGTCTCGGGAGCGGGCCCGGTCGGGGCGTTCCTCCCCGTTCGAGCGGCCCTCGTTCGTGAGCCGGGCCCACGCCGCGGCGAGCCGTTGGCGCTCGGAGGTGAGGTCGGCGACGACCTGGTCTCGTTCCTTGCCGTGGAGCGAACGGGCGCTGGTGAGGTGCTCCTCGGCGTCTCGGAGCAGGCGGAGCAGCGAGGCCCGCCACCCCGGGGGGTCGGATTCGAGGACGGCGAGCTGCTCGGGGGTGGCGTCGCCGTCGGCTTCGGCGCCGACGTACAGGTCGAACTGCCACGGGCTGAGCGGCGGCGCCGACGAGGTCATCGAGTTCCGCTGCGGCCGGGCCGCGACCCGCGGTGGCCTCTCGAGTCGGTCATGGATCTCCGTTGGGGCTACGCCGGAGGACACGGTGGTGCCCTCGAAGAAGCACAAGCCGCAGCACCCACTGGGCACCGCCCGGACGGTGGGTGTGGAGCACCCGGACCGCCGCTCCCGTCTGTCGACGAGAGGCGCTTGCTACCCACCAGTGTACGCGAGCGGGGCGCCCGGTCCGCGCACCAGACCCCGGCCCGGGGGGCGGCTACCGGTAGTCGGGGTTGGGGAAGTCGAAACGGCAGCCGGCGTCCCATTCCGAGCGTTGGTTGCCGTGGGCGGGGATGCCGCCGGCGTCCTTGAGGAGCCGGGCCACGTGCAGCAGGTTCCAGGCCATGAAGGTGGTGTTCCGGTTGGTGAAGTCGTTGGCAGGGCCGCCCGAACCGGGGTCGAGGTAGGAGGGGCCGGGGCCCGCCTCGCCGATCCAGCCCGCGTCGGCCTGCGGTGGGATCACATACCCCAGATGCTGCAACGAGTACAGGACGTTCATGGCGCAGTGCTTCACGCCGTCCTCGTTGCCGGTGACGAGGCAGCCGCCCACCCGCCCGTAGTAGGCGTACTGGCCCTGATCGTTCAGGAGATGCGAGTTGCCGTAGAGCCGCTCGATGATCTGGGTGCACACCGATGACTTCTCGCCCAGCCAGATCGGGGTGGCGATCACCAGGATGTCGGAGGCCATGACCTGGTCGAAGATCGTCGGCCACTCGTCGCGGTCCCAGCCGTGCTCGGTCATGTCGGGCCAGACCCCGGTCGCGAGGTCGTGATCGATCGCCCGGAGGCTCTGCACCTGGACGCCTTGTCGTTCCATGATCTCGATGGCGAGGTCGGCGAGACCTTGGGTGTTCGAGATCTCCGGCGATCGCTTCAAGGTGCAGTTGATGAACAGCGCCCGCAGGTCGGAGAAGTCCCAGCGGTCCTGGTCCGGCCGCTCTGGGTGCTGCGCGCTGCTCATCGTGGTGTGCCCCTCTCCTGACGAGTGGCTCGTGTCGCGGCCGGTGTCGTCGGTCGACGGCGGGGAACGTATCGCGACCGATCATCCACCGTCCCGTTGCGGAACGCGGAGCCGCGTCGGGTCACCGAGGCGGGCTCACCCGCCGAGCCGCGCCGCGGGGAGCCGGATGATGAACCGGGCGCCGGGGCGGTTGTCCTCGACCCGGACGGTGCCGCCGTGATGCTGGACGATCTCTTGGGTGATCGCGAGCCCGAGGCCCGCGCCCGCGGTGTGCGGGGTTCGGGCGTCGTCGAGGCGGGCGAAGCGCTGCCGCCGAGACGGAGTCGGCCAACGACCCCGAGCCGAACCACCAGGACCCGAACGGGTCGAACGTGGATCACACGCCGGCCGGCGAGAAGCCCGAGGCAACCAGCTCCGCCACCGGCTGACGAAGTGCCCGGCGGGAACCGTTTGCCCCCGGTTCCCGCCGGGCCGATCCCGGCCGCCGCTCGGGTGAACCGCGCCCGAACCGGCGCGGGTTGGCGTCGGGGTAACCGGGTCGGCGTTCTTACCCGGTTCTCGCATGACTCTCGTCGCCCCTTGGGGTCGAGGGCCCACAGTCGGAACCGCATCCGAGACGAACGGAGGAAACCATGAGCCCCACCACGACAACGTCCGCGCCGTCGCGATCCCGGCCCCGGTCCCGGGTCCGGGACC
>DAIMHT010000102.1:0-5871 GCA_036723155.1 Actinomycetota bacterium | reverse complement strand
GCCCAGATCACCGGCCCGACCACCAGCGTCTCGTTCGCCAGCCTCGCACTCGTGCTCGGCTACACCGTGCTGCGAACCGGGGCGATCTGGCCCGCCGCAGCCGTGCACGCGCTCTTGAACCTCACGACGATCGCGGCGTGGAACCAGCACGGAGCCGCCGGCCTGCGCGTCGCCATCGCGGGCACCGCGCTCGTGGCGCTCGTCGCGGCCGCCGACGTGGCCGGGCGACGCCTCGGTGTTCGTGTCCGCGTCCCGACCGTCGTCGACCTGCACGCCCTGCACCACGAGACCGCTCTCCGCTAGTCGCACGGTGCCGCGTACGATGCGTTCGTGCACGGCGCGGTGGGAGGTGACCGCGCCCGGGAGCGGCTGCGCGACCATCCGTGGCTGATCGTCCTCGCGGCCGCGCCGGCCGTCGCCGAGGCGTTGCTCGTCACGACCATCGGGTCGTCGGGGGCGGCGGCGCTCGCGCCCCAGGTCACCGCGCCGACCCCGTTCGACGTGTTCCACGACTGGCGCTGGCTGCTCGTCTACCACCCGTCGTGGTTGGCGTTCGGGCTCGAGGTGGTCGCGCTGGTCGCGGTGCGGAGCGCGCTCGTGGTCGGGTTGGTGCGCGCCGCGTGGCCGGCCTCCGTCGACCGTCCCCGGTGGCAGGACCAGCTCCGATCCACCGTCGGGATCACCGCGCTGGTGGCGCTGGTGCTGCTCCCGTTCGCGGTCCTGGCGTTCGCGATGGCCGTGGTGTCACTCTCGTGGCTGTTCTTCGTGTCGGTGCCGGTGCTCGTCTTCGCCGCGCTGCTGGTGCACCGGGCGCCGGTCTCGGCGTCGTGGTGGCGCGACCGTCCCACCTGGGAGACGGTCCGCGTCGTGCTCGTCACGTTCATCGTGATCACCGGGGCCGGGGCCGTGCTCGTCCACGTGCCGGGCCCGGCCCAGGTCGTGATCGCCGCCCTCGTCGGCGTCGCGAACGCATGGTGCTGGCTCCGCTTGGTGCAGGCCCTGGCCGGCGGAGCCCCCCAGCCCCGGCGTCGACCGTTCGTCGTCGTGGGGCTTGCCGGCGTCCTGGTCCTGGTCGTCGGGGGGACCGCGGCCGGCTTCGCGGTGTCGGTCGCGGTCGAGAACGCCCGCACCCTGCTCCCGCCGGTCGCCGCCAACGCCTCCGGTCCGCCGGTCCTGATCGTGAAGGGCTTCAACTCGGAATGGGATGGCGTCACCCGCCGGTGGGTCGCCGGCCGGTACCGCATCCGCCGGTTCTCCTACGCCGGACTGGATCAACACGGCCAGCCCCGCCCCTACAACCGCGCCGCGACGCACCAGTCGGTACGCGACCTCGCGCTCCAGCTGCGAGCCCAGGTCGCGGCGTTCCACACCGCGACCGGACAGCCCGTGAGCATCGTCGCCGAGAGCGAAGGCTCGCTCGTCGCGCTGGCGTATCTCACCGGGAGCCCGCACGCCCCGGTCGGGGCGCTCGTGGCGCTGAGTCCCCTGCTCGGGCCGGGCCGGGTCTACTACCCGCTGCTCGGTGACCCGGGATGGGGCACCGCCGCGGCGACGGTCATGGACGGGGTGGCGCGGGCGCTGAGCGCGGTCGGTCCGGTCGACGTCTCCGCGGACAGCCCGCTCTTTCGCTCCTTCGTCGACGAGGGGCCCGCCCTCCGAGGGTTGTTGCGGTGCCCGGTCCCCGGCCGCCGCGAGTTCGCCGTCATCCCCCTCGACTCCGGTGTGAGCGCCCCGGCTCCGGTGTCGATCGGCGTCCCGCACGCGTACGTCCCCGCGTTCCACGGCGGCCTGCTCGGCGACCACACGTCGGCGCAGCTCATCGGCCGCGTGCTCACCGGCCGCGCCGCGACCGGCTCGGGGTTCTGGGCCGGCGCCGCCAATGTCGTCGGCTCCCTCGCCGCGGCGTGGCAAGCCCCGTCCCTGAGCCCCGGGCTCGAGCCCGCCTGGCGCCACCTCCCCGCCTCGAACGACTGTCCCGCGGTCCGAACCGCGATCCGAACCTGGCTCGGACCGGAGCCCGCGAGGCCCTGAACGCGGTCGGTCGCGTCAGAACAGGAAGCGGCTGATCGCCTCGACGACGCAGCCCGGCTTGTCGTGCCCGTCGATCTCCACCGTGTTGCGCGCCGTCACCTGGAGGCCGCCGGGGACGTCCTGCACGTCGATGATCTCGGAGCCCATGCGGATGCGCGAGCCCACCGGCACCGGCGCTGGGAAGCGGACCTTGTTGGCCCCGTAGTTCACCCCGAGCTTCGCGGCCGGGACTCGCAGCAGCTGGGGCAAGAACAGGTTGGTGATCGACAGCGTCAGGTACCCGTGCGCGATCGTGGTGCCGAAGGGACCGCTCTTCGCCCGTTCTGGATCGACGTGGATCCACTGGCGGTCCCCGGTCGCCTCGGCGAACAGGTCGATGCGCTTCTGGGTGATCTCCATCCAGTCGCTGAACCCGAGATGGGTCCCGACGGCGCCGCGCAACGCCTCGGGGGTCTGAAATTCGATGGTCATGGCCCGCATCGTACGGACTGGTCGCCCACTACGCTCCGACCGCGTGGAGCTTGGCTTCTCGGCCGCGGACGAGGACTTCCGACGCGAGGCGCGCGACTGGCTCACGGAACGGCTCTCGGGTGACTTCGCGGTCGTGCGCGGCCGCGGCGGACCCGGCGACGAGCACGAGCTCTTCGAGGAGCGCTCGGCGTGGGAGCAGGCCCTCGGCGCCGCAGGATGGATCGGCATCGGCTGGCCCCGCGAGTACGGGGGGCGGGGCTTGTCGCTGACCCAGCAGGTCATCTTCTACGAGGAGTACGCCCGGGCCCACGGCCCCGGCCGGGTCGGGATCGTCGGGGAAGGGCTGCTCGGACCGACGCTCGTCCAGTTCGGCACCGACGACCAGAAACGTCGCTTCCTGCCCGGGATCCTGGCCGGCACCGAGATCTGGTGCCAGGGCTACTCGGAACCGAACGCGGGCTCGGACCTCGCCAACGTGCAGACCCGCGCTGAGCGCGACGGCGACGAGTGGGTGATCAACGGTCAGAAGGTCTGGACGTCGTTGGCGCTCTGGGCCGACTGGTGCTTCGTGCTCTGTCGCACCAACCGGGAGGCGCCACCGCACCGGGGGATCTCCTACCTCCTCGTCCCGATGCGCCAACCCGGGATCGAGATCCGCCCCATCGTCCAGATCACCGGGACGTCGGAGTTCAACGAGGTCTTCTTCGACGGCGCCCGCACCAACGAGGCCAACGTCGTCGGAGAGGTCGATGGCGGCTGGAAGGTCGCGATGGGCACCCTGGCGTTCGAGCGGGGCGCCTCGACGCTCGGCCAGCAGCTCAACTTCGAGAACGAGTTCACCGCCATCGTCGAGGTCGCCAAGAAGCAGGGGCGTACCGACGACCCGATCCTGCGGCAGCGCCTCGCCGACGCGTGGATCGCCTTGCGGATCATGCGGTTCAACGCGCTGCGCTCCCTCTCCGCCTTCGAGCGGGCCGAGATGACCCCGCTCACGAGCGTCCACAAGCTGTACTGGGCGACGTTCCACCGCCGCCTCGGTGAGCTCGCCGTCGACGTGCTCGGCCCCGGCGGCGGAGTCGGCGAAGAGGGGGAGGAGCTCGGGCCCCTGCAGCGCCTGTTCCTCTACTCGCGTGCGGACACCATCTACGGCGGCTCGAACCAGATCCAACGCAACGTGATCGGCGAGCGGGTCCTCGGCCTGGCCAAGGAGCCCCGATGACCGCGCCCCCGGCCTACCCGGACGGACACCAGCTCCTCGCCGGTCGGGTCGTCGTCGTCACCGCCGCCGCCGGGACCGGGATCGGGTTCGCGACCGCGAAACGCTGCGCCGAGGAGGGCGCCACCGTCGTGCTCAGCGACCATCACGCCCGCCGCCTCGACGAAGCCGCCGACACGCTCGCCGCCGACCACGACCCCCGGCCCCTGACCGTGGTGTGCGACGTCACCCAGGACGACCAGGTGCAGCACCTCGTCGACGCCGCCACCGCCGAGCACGGCGGCATCGACGTGATGGTCAACAACGCCGGCCTCGGCGGCACCGTCGATCTCGTCGACATGACCGACGACCAGTGGCGCAGCGTGCTCGGGGTCACGCTCGACGGCACCTTCCACTGCACCCGCGCCGCGCTGCGACACATGACCCCACGCGGGCACGGGGTCATCGTGAACAACGCCTCCGTCATCGGCTGGCGAGCCCAGGCCGGTCAGGCCCACTACGCCGCTGCGAAAGCCGGCGTGATGGCCCTCACCCGCTGCGCCGCGATCGAAGCCGCACCGCACGGCGTCCGTGTGAACGCGGTCGCGCCCAGCCTCGCCATGCACCCCTTCCTCTCCAAGGTCACGAGCGAGGAGCTCCTCGCCGAGCTCACCGAGCGTGAAGCGTTCGGGCGGGCGGCGGAGCCGTGGGAGGTCGCCAACGTGATCGTGTTCCTCGCCAGCGACTACGCCTCCTACATGACCGGCGAGGTCGTGTCCGTCAGCAGCCAGCACCCGTAGGCGAACCGCCACACTGTCTCGATGGCCGACTGGCTCGTCCCGCTCTCGAGCCACACCCGGTTCGTCGACCGCAACTCCCGCCCGATGACGCCCCGCTTCGAGCTCGTCCGCAGCGCGGCGCTCGACCGACGGCTCGCCTCCGTCGCGGCCGAGGTGCGCGGCCCCCTCGCCGACGTCGAGACCGGCGACACGGTCTGGCTGTTCTGGACCGAGCACGACGTCGGCGTCATGGCCGTCGGCCGGGCCCGCGCGCCCCGGACTCGACGCAACCTCGCCCCCGAGCTGCCCGTCGTCCTCGACCAGGCCCGCACCCGGGCGCTGGTCGTGGACCCCATGCCGTCCGTGGCCATCCGGCGCTGGCTACCGGACCTGCGCAGCAGTGGCATCCGCCTCGACGCGCGCCCCCGAGCGCTCGAAGCCCTCCAGGCCTGGGAGCGGGAACGCCGCGAGCGCGACGAGGCGCTCCTGCGACCCCTCGGCGTGCCGACCTGGCGGGCGAGAGCCGGGACCGGCGGACGGGACCGCCCCGTCGATGATCCCGTGCTCTCGTCCGCGGTCCCGTTCCTTCGGTCCCAGGACTTCTCCGTCGGTCTCACCACCTGGGACCACGCCCCCCGCGTGGTCGCCCGGCGGGCCCGCGACGTCCTCGTCGTGCACGGCATCGGCACCCCCGGCGACCGGACCCGCCCCGACGCGTTCGCCGCCTGCGGGCGACTACGCGGTCACCGGTGGGCCCTCGCTCGCGGCCATGACGACCTCCGGCTCCGGGTCTTCGCCTGGCTCGCGTTCGCGGCTCGACCGCCGAGCGAGACCATCGCGTTCCTCGACGACGAAGGCGTCCTCGTCACCTGGCTGCACGGCGCGGGCAAGGTCGAGATGGGTCAGCAATCCAAGCAACGCTGGTACCAGCAGCTCGGCGTCCGCTGACGCGCTAACCCCGGGTGTTCTTCGCCGCCTGCAGGTACGCCGGCCACTCGCCACCGCCATGCACCACGACGTGCTCGCCGGTCATGTAACGAGCGAGCGGTGAGGCGAGGAGCAGGCAGACATCGCCGACATCGCCGGGCTCCGCCATGCGGCCGGCGGGCACGGTGGCTCCGACGGCGCGCACGCCGTCCTCGTCGCCGTAGAAGAGGTGGGCTTGCTCGGTGCGGACCAAGCCGACCGTCACGCACACGACGCGGACCTTGGGCGCGAACTCGAGGCCGAGGGTCTGGGTCAGGTTGATGAGGCCTGCCTTCGCGGCCCCGTACGCGGCAGTTCCGGGGGAGGGTCGGATGCCGCTGACGCTCGAGATGTTCACGATCACGCCACCATCGGGCTGCTCGTTCATCACCGCGAACGCGCGCTGAGCGAACACGAACGGGGCGATCA
>DAIMHT010000101.1:0-5940 GCA_036723155.1 Actinomycetota bacterium | reverse complement strand
AAGGGCAGCGCGATCGGGAAGATCGACACCGACCCCGATCGCCTCCGCCAACCCCTGATCCGCGACGGCGAGCGGTGGCGCGAGGCGAGCTGGGCGGACGCGTTCGCCCTGATCGAGCAACGTCTGGCCCCGATCCTCGAGACCCACGGGCGCGACGCGGTCGCGATGTACGTCGGCAACCCGAACGCGCACAACCTCGCCGGGCTCATCTACAACCGGGCGCTGATCCAAGCGCTCGGTTCACGAAACGTCTACTCGGCCAGCACCGTCGACCAGATGCCCAAGCAGGTGTCGGCCGGGCTCATGTTCGGGGCGGCCCTGTCGGTGCCGGTGCCCGACGTCGACCGCACCGACCATCTCCTGCTGCTGGGGGCCAACCCGTTCGCCTCGAACGGCAGCCTCCTCACCGCCCCGGATCTCCCGGGGCGGCTGCGCGCCCTCCGGGCCCGGGGCGGGAAGCTGGTCGTGATCGATCCCCGCCGCACCAAGACCGCGGAGGAAGCCGACGAGCACCTCTTCATCCGCCCCGGACGCGACGCCGTGTTCCTCGCTGCGGTCGCCCAGACCCTGCTCGAGGAGGGTCTCGCCGACCCCGGTCGGCTCCGGGATCACCTCAACGGCTGGGCGACCCTCGAGACTCTCGTCGCCGACTTCACCCCCGAAGCGGTCGCACCCGGCTGCGGAATCGACGCCGAGACGATCCGTCGCGTGGCCCGCGAGCTCGCCGCGGCCCCCCGCGCCGCGGTGTACGCCCGCTTGGGGACCTGCGCCAACGAGTTCGGGACGACCGCGTCATGGCTCGTGGACGTGTGCAACATCCTCACCGGCAACCTCGACCGCGAGGGCGGCGCCATGTTCGCCCGTCCCGCCGCCGGTGGCGCCAACACCGGGGGCGAACCCGGCGTCGGGCGGGGCGTTCGCTTCGGCCGCCGCGCCAGCCGGGTGCGGGGGCTTCCCGAGGTGTACGGGGAGCTGCCGGTCGTCTGCCTGGCGGAGGAGATCGAGACGCCGGGTGAGGGGCAGGTGCGCGCGCTCGTCACCGTCGCGGGCAACCCCGTCGTGTCGACACCGGACAGCGCGCGCTTGGATCGGGCGTTCGCCGACCTCGAGTTCATGGTCAGCGTCGACATCTACCTGAACGAGACCACTCGCCACGCGGATGTGATCCTGCCCGCGCCGCCGCTCCTCGCCCGGGGCCATTACGACCTCGCGCTGTACTCCCTCGCCATCCGCAACGTGGCGAACTACTCACCTCCGCTCGTGACGCTGGAAGCGGGGGACATGGACGAGTGGGAGATCCTGCTTCGCCTCGCGAACATCGTGGCCGGCCAGGGAGCCGCCGCGGACCCGCACGCCCTCGACGACGTGATCGTGGCCGGCATGGTGGACAAGGCGGTCCGCCGAGGGGCGTCGAACGTCGCCGGCCGTGACCCGGTCGAGCTCCTCGAGGGGCTTGCCCCGCGACGCGGGCCGGAACGGATCCTCGACCTGATGCTCCGGACCGGACCGTTCGGCGACGGATTCGGGGCTGACCCCGACGGCCTGTCGCTCGCCGTGCTCGAGGACAACCCCCACGGTGTCGACCTCGGACCGTTGACACCACGCGTCCCCGAGATGCTTCGCACCCCGAGCGGCCAGATCGAGCTCGCGCCCGATCCGATCGCCGCGGACATCGACCGGTTGCGATCAACCCTCCGGCCTAAGTCCGCGCCCGAGCTGGTGCTGATCGGCCGACGCGACCTCCGCTCCAACAACTCCTGGATGCACAACGTCGAGGTCCTCGTCAAAGGCCGCGACCGGTGCACGCTCCTCGTTCATCCCGACGACGCGGCGCAGCTCGGCCTGCGCGACGGCGGGCAAGCCAAGGTCGCGGCCCCCGGCGGGTCGTTGCTCGCCCCGGTCGAGGTGAGCGACACGATGATGCGGGGGGTCGTCAGCCTTCCTCACGGGTGGGGTCACGACGTCGACGGCACCCAGCTCCGGGTGGCGGCGGGCCGGCCGGGTGTGAACAGCAACCTGCTGGCCGACACCGAGCACTTCGATCCGCTGTCCGGCAACGCGGTGCTCAACGGGATCCCGGTCGACGTCGCCCCGGCCTAAGCGGCCTCAGTCCCCAGCCATCTGACCCATCAGGTCGATGAAGGCGTCGACATCGCGTGTCTTGCCGACCACCATGTCGTGCTGCGGACCCAGCCCCCCGGGGAACTCCGGAGGGACATAGAACTCGAAGCCGTCACCCTCGATCGCGTCGACGATGCTCGCGGCGCACGCCTCGGCGGAGACGAACGGCCCGCTGTACAGGGCCGGGTCGTTGCCGGGTAGGTCCCAGATCTCGGTCTCGATCGGTCCCGGGAGCGCCAGCTTCACCTCGACGCCGGTCCCGCGCAGGTCGATGGCCATTCCCTCGCTCCAGCCGCACAACGCGAACTTCGAGGCGCAATACGCGGCCTCGTGCGCGATTCCGATCCGGCCGCCCATGCTCGACACGTTGACGACGCAACCCGAGCCGCGCTGAATCCAGCGGGGGAGCAGCGCCAGGGTCATCCGGACCGGTGACGTGAAGTTGATCCGCATCGTCTCGTCGACGAGCGAGTCCGTGAGCCGCGGCACCGGTACCCGCTTCGGGATCGCCGCGTTGTTCACGAGGCCGTCGAGCCCCCCGAAGGCGTCCCAGGCGTCGTCGACCACTCGCACTGCGGCATCGAGATCACCCAGGTCGACCGCCCAGAGCCTCGATCCCGGAGCATGCGCGACGCAGCGTTCCAGCACCTCCTCGAGCCGGTCGCGGCGACGAGCGGCGATCCCGACCGTCGCGCCGCGCGCCGCGAGCTGGGGCGCGAGCGACGCGCCGATACCCGACGACGCCCCGGTCACCAGAATCGTCGAGCCCTCGATGCGCATGCGGGCGGCGACGGTACCATCCCGCCCTGATGAACGACGTCGTGGTCATCGGGGCCGGGATGGCGGGTGTGACCGCCGCCCGCGACTGCGCGCGCGCCGGCCTCGACGTGGTCGTCGTCGAGGCGCAGGAGCGAATCGGCGGCCGCATGTTCACGGCGCGCGATTTCTGCGACTACCCGGTGGAGCAAGGCGCCGAGTTCGTCCACACCGCCGAGGCCGACACCTGGCCCGAGATCCACGACGCCGGCTTCGAGACGTTGCGGTGCGACCCGGCCTCGGGGTTCGTGCTCTCCGTCGGCGGCGTGCAATCCCCGGAGTTGTTCAACGACCCGTCGCTCGCGCGCCTGGGCGATCTGCTCCAAGACATCGTCGACTACGACGGCCCCGACCGAACCGTGGCCGACCTGCTCGCAGAGCGCCAGCTCGAGGGGCCGGCCCGCACCCTCGCCGACCAGATGCTGACCTTGCATCCCCTCGGCGACCAGGACCAGCTGTCGCTGATTGGGTTGCGCGACGACCGGGTGGTCGATCTGGAGCGGGGCTGTGACTGGCGTCTCGTCGACGGCTACGACTCGCTGCCCCGGCATCTTGCCGCCGGTCTCGATGTGCGGCTCGGGTTCGTCGTGTCGGAGGTCCAGTGGGGCTCCGATCGGGTGACCGCCCGTGCCGTGACGGGAGAGGAGATCACCGCCCGGGCGGGCGTGTGCACCCTGCCCGTCGGTGTGCTCAAGGCGCACACCGTCCGCTTCGACCCCGACCTGCCGGCGTCGAAGTGGCGGGCGCTCGACGGTCTCGAGATGGGCGCCGTCCTGAAGATCCTCTACCGCTTCCGGGAGCGGTTCTGGCCCCACGACTTGACGATGCTCAGCTGTGACGGCCCCATCCGCCTGTACTGGACGTCGCTCTACGGGCGGGGAGACGACGTCACACCGGTCCTGACCGCCTACGTCGGGGGATACCGGGCCCGGGCGCTGTCCGCGATGACCGAGGACGAGGCCGCGGGCGCGGGGCTCGCCGATCTCGACCGGCTCTACCCCGACGTCCGGCCGTCGCGACTCGTCGACGGTTGGCGACGCGTCGACTGGTGCACGAACCCGAACACCCGGGGCGGGTACAGCTTCGTGCGATACGGGGGTGCCGGATCGAGGGCGGCGTTGGCGGCACCGGAGACCGGTGCGCTGTTCTGGGCCGGCGACGCCACGTCGACGACGACGATCGCCGCGGTCGTGCACGCGGCGTACGCCAGCGGCCGGCGCGCCGCGTCTGAGGTCCTCGTGCACGGTTGACGCCGCGCCGAGGGCGACGTCGCCGCGTCAGCGGTTGGCGACGGCCCGAGACTCGCGGGCCGCCCAACCGAAGACCCCCTTGGCCATCGTGGACGACGCGTCGTCGACGCGGCGCTCGTAGACCTCCGCTCGGGCTCGGTGCACGTCGGGATCGTCGGGAGCCGCGAGCCCGGCCCAGTCCGCGAGATGACCCGCGAGGCGCAGGTCCCCAGCCGCGGCGACCGCGACCGCTCGGGACGCCAGCGCCGCGGCACCGCCGGCGAGCGCGGCGACCTCCTGGGCGACCGTCACGTCCGGTGCCGGCTTGAGACGCGACGGGTTCCCGTCGTACCACCCCCCGTACAGCCGCCAGGTGTTGCGCACGACGAACTCGGGCTCGTCGTAGACGGGCCGGAGGTACGGCCGCTCGAGCAGCTCCGGGGGCGCGTGCACCGAGTGGACGATCTCGTCGAGCGTGGCACCTTGGTTCATCAGCTCCACCGTCGAGTCGTGGAGATGCTCCAAGAGCGCCGCGGTCTCCTGGAGTGCCTGGCGCACCCGGTCCGCGCCGACGATCGGGAGCCCGTGGCCGGGGAGCAGCGTCACGGCATCGAGCTCGGCCATCGTTCGCAGGGCGACGGCCCAGTCCTTCGGGTACCGCTGGACCTTCTGGGGGTTCCCGCAGTTGGGGGAGGCCCAGATGAACAGGTCGCCGGTGCAGAGCAGCCGGCGGGACGGGATCCACACCCAGGTGTGGTCGTCGGTCTCCCCCCGGGCGTGGTGGAGCTCGAAGCGTTCGCCGCCGACGTCCAGGTCGAGGCGCTGCGCGTAGGTGCGGTCCGGGTACCGGTACTCGGTCGGGAACTCGAAGTTCGGACCCAGCCCGAACTGGCGTCGGTTGATGACCGTGTTGAACCCGCGGGTGGCGCGGTAGCGGTCGAAGCGGGCCGGGACCGCGTCATGGGCGATGACGGTCACCGGTGGGGCGGACCGCTCGGCGTTGTCGGCGTCGTACCGCTCGACGCCGAAGCAGTGGTCGATGTGGCCGTGGGTGAACACCGTGGTGTGGACCGCGGCGTCGGTCCAGCTCCGGAGGCTGGCGTGCGCAGCCCCCGAGAAGACGGGGCTGCCGCTGTCAACGAGGACCAAGCCGGCGTCAGTGTCGAAGGCGCTCACGTTGGAGAACGACGCCACGAAACCCGAACGGTCATCGATCTCGCTGAGGTCGTCGACATGGCCGAACGGGTGGTACTGCGTGGTGTCGAGCTCACCTCGCCAGAGCCGGTCGGCGATCTCGAGGACGTCAGCCATGTCGTGCCCTTTCAGACGATGGTCGCGTCCGGCATCACCGTCGCGGAGATCAGGCGGTGATCGTGACCGGCGTGCCCAGGGGCAGCACCCCGGCCAAGGTCGTGATCTTGTCGTTGCTCATGCGGATGCAGCCGTGACTGGCGTCGGTGCCGAGCACCGACGCGTCGTTGTTGCCATGGATGCCGAGCTCGGCGTCTCCACCGTCGAAGGTGTCGAGCGCCTCGGAGTGACCGGAGAGCCCGTACGCATACGGGCCGTAGACCGTCGTCGGATCGGGGGCCTTGAGGAGCACCCGGATGAAGTAGGTCCCCGTCGGCGTGGGCGTCGCCGGCATTCCGACCGCGACGGTGTCGCTCAGCATCACCGCGTCACCGTTGTAGACGGTGAGGCGATGCGCGTGCAGCTCGACGGTGATGTGAAACTGGTCCTCCTGCAGGGCGACATCTCGGGCGTGCACCCAGCC
>DAIMHT010000100.1:0-5950 GCA_036723155.1 Actinomycetota bacterium | reverse complement strand
GCCCAATTCGGGCGTTCTGTAGGCCCGAGCCGTCGGACCCGCCGGAAAAGAAGAAGCCCGGCCGCCGAAGCGGCCGGGCCTCTTGGGGCTCTGCGGACCTGGGCAAGGCCCACAGGGGTGGGGCAGATGAGACGGATACCCGCCCCGCCGGACCGGTAAACACCCCGAACCAGGATTTCTCCGACCGCCGGGGGTCGGCCGGCGGCCTCGGATGAGGACCGTCTGGATTGGTGAGAACATCTCCCCTCGCAGCCCCACTTCGATGGGGATCCCCCGAGACCCCCCGACGCAGGTGACGATGAGCGACCCGCCCGTGGTCGTGGCTGACAACCCGGCCGCGTCGCGTTACGAGATCCGAGTTGGTGACGATCTGGCCGGCTTCGCCGACTACCTGGTCAAGCCGGGCCGGATCGTCATGACGCACACCGAGATCGATCCGAGCTTCGAGGGTCGCGGCCTCGGGGGCCGCCTCGCCGCCGGGGCGCTCGACGACCTGCGCCGCCGGCATCTCACCGTGACACCCCTGTGTCCGTTCATCGCCAAGTTCATCCACGAGCACCCTGACTACGGGGATCTCGTCGCACCTACATCGGGCACCACCACCGGCGGCTGACGACCCGAGATCGTGCGGTCGGCGCGCCGCTATCGTCCGGCGCGAGGAGGGCAGCGCCCATGGCACCGCGGATCACTCTGGTCGGAGGCGGCTCGACGCACTGGACCCCGCGCCTCCTGGTGGACTTCGCGAACACCTCGTCGTTGCACGACGCCGACGTCACCTTGGTCGACGTCGATCCCGACTCGCTTCCCCCGATGCTCGACGTCGCCGAGCACATCGCGAAGTGCCGCCCTGGGATCGGGCTCACGGCATCGGCGACGACCGACCTCGACGCCGGCCTCGACGGATCCGACTACGTCATCACGGCGTTCTCGGTCGGTGGCTTCGACAGCATGCGCCACGACCTCGAGATCCCCGCCCGGTACGGGGTCCGCCAGCCGGTCGGTGACAGCGTCGGACCCGGCGGGATCTCCCGGGCCCTGCGCAGCATCCCGGTCCTGGTCACGATCGCCGAGGCCGTCGAACGCCGGTGCCCGGACGCGTTGCTGCTCAACGTGACGAATCCGCTCTCGGCGCTGTGTCGCGCCGTCACCCGCCAGACCGGCGTGCGCACGGTCGGCCTCTGCAACGAGATGGTCGGGCTGCAGTTCGTCACCAGCCTGCTCCTCGACGCCGACCTCCGACGCGTCGACCCGGTGGTGGCCGGCGTGAACCATCTCCCCCTCGTCACCGCGCTCCGGGTGGAGGACGAGGACGGCTTCGCGAGGCTGCGTGACCTGCTCGTCGACGAGGACGCGCAACGCCAGCCGGTCTGGATGACTCCGCCGCCGGCCATGCACTACCCCAAGGTCTCGCCCGGGGCCGAGTGGACCAAGGCCGACGTGATCGCCGGGAACCGTCTCAAGCTCGAGCTCTTCACCCGGTTCGGTGTGCTCCCCGGATCGGCGGACACCCACGTGGCGGAGTTCTTCCCGGGATTCGTGACGCCGAGCTCCGACTACGGCCGCGAGTGGTCGGTTCACCATTACGGCCTCGCCGGGCATATGGCCGACAAGGTCGACGACGACGCCGATGTCGCCACCCTCCTGAACGGTGACGAGATCAGCCCGTACCCGTCGGGTGAGCTCGTGGCGCCGCTCCTCGATTCGCTCCTGGGCCATCGACCCACGCCGCTGCCCGTGAACCTCCCCAACGACGGTCAGGTTCAGAACCTGCCCGATGGGGTCATCGTCGAGTGCATCGGGCTCGTCGGTGAGGATCAGCGCGTCACCGCCCGCGACCAGGCGTTCGTTCCCTCGATGCCGGGAGAGCAGCTGCGCCGAGTCGCCGTCTCGGAAGAGCTCACCGTCGAAGCGGCGTTGACCGGCGACCGGACGACCGTCCTGGAGGCGATGCTCGCCGATCCCATGGCCGGTCGCTTGCCCTACGAGCACGTCGTCGCCATGACCGACGAGCTGCTCCAATCCACCGCGCGCTGGTTGCCTCAGTTCGCGAGCTGACGGGTGCACGACCGATGACGCCATCCCCGACCTCGCCGCCAACGTTCCGGGCCCTGGTTCCCCCCGAGCCGGAACCGGACCTCGCCCGCCTGTACGCGCCCCAGTGGGACCGTCACGAGTCGACCCACCACGTCCGGGTCAACATGATCGCCAGCGTCGACGGCGGCACCTCGGCCGACGGGACCTCGGGGGCCCTCGGCGGACCAGCCGACCGAATCGTCTTCGGACTGGTGCGCTCCTTCGCCGATGTCGTCCTCGTCGGCGCCGGAACCATGCGAGAGGAGCAGTACGGGCCGTGTCGGCTCGACGAGCAGAGCCGCCAGGCCCGCCTCGCGAGAGGGCAAACCCCGGTTCCACCCATCGCGGTGATCACCCGCAGCGCCAACCTCGACTGGGGGAGCCCGTTCTTCACCGAAGCCGAGGTCCGCCCCATCGTGCTCACCGTCGAGGCTTCCAAGGACCGCCACGAGCGCGCCGCGGGGGTCGCCGATGTGATCCTCGCCGGATCCCAAGAGGTTGACTTGGCGCTCGGTCTCACCGAGCTGGCCCAGCGCGGCTGCCGGGACATACTCGTCGAAGGGGGCCCGAGCATCAACGCCGAGCTCGCCGCGCTCGACGCCATCGACGAGCTGTGCGTGACGATCTCGCCGCTCCTGCTGGGCGGGATGAGCTCCCGCATCCTGCGCGGGGACTCGATGTCGGCGGCCCGCCGACTCGAGCTCGCCTCGGTCGTCACCGCGGACGGCTTCTTGTTCGTCCGCTACCAACGCGTCCCGACCAGCCGTTAACCCTCCGGCCGCGGACCGAGACCGTCGATTCAGACGGCCCGGGCCGGCTCCTCGGCGCGCACACCGCGGAGACCGAACCAGGCGAGCTCCGACACCCACCGGGCGAGCTGTTCCGCGTCGACGGCGGACCCTCCGTCGGTGAGGGTGTCGCGACTGGTCGCCTCGGCGATACCGATCAACGCGTGCGCCAGCACCCGTCGATGCTCCTCGGTTCCCTCGATCTCGATGAGCGTGCTGATGGCCACCGCGACGTCGTCGAGGAGCCGTTCGATGACGTCCGCGAACTCGGAGTCGTTGCGCGCCGCGGCGCCGAACAGGACGCGGAACGCCGCCTCGTTGCCGGTCACGAACCGGAAGTAGGCGGTGAAGCCTCCCTCCACTCGCTCCCTGCCGGTGTGAACGGCCGCGGTCGCTCCGGCGAGCTCGTCGAGCAGCTGGCGGCCGAGGTCGCCGAGCAGCTCGATGAACAACGCCCGCTTGGAGGGAAAATGCTGGTAGAGGACCGGCTTGGTGACCCCGGCCGCGGCGGCGATGTCGTCCATCGACGTGGCGTGGAAGCCGCGGTCGGCGAACACGCCGCACGCGACGTCCAGGACTTGCTGGCGCCGCTGCTCGGCCGGGAGTCGGGTCGTCACCGGGGTTGCTTACGCACTCGACTTCAGCGGCATCTCGTACCGGTCGACATGATCGAAGTTCCGGGACCAGAGGTCGTCGAGCTGAGCTTTCTCGTCGGCGTCGAGCGGCTTGTCCGACGCCTCCGCGTACTCGACGACTTCCTCACGGCTGACGACGGTCGGCAGGACGGTGGTGAACGCGGGGTCGGCGAGGATCCCGACGATGGCGGCCTGGCCCACGGTCCGGTCGGTTCCCTCCCAGAGGAACGCCAGCGTCTCGGCCTTGTCGAAGTTGTCGAGCATGTTGTCGCGATTGCGGTGCGATCGATGGTCGTTGGCTGGGAACTCGGTGTCCCGGCCGATCTTTCCCGACAAGGTGTCGGAGGCGTGCGGGACCCGCGAGATGAGCCCCACGCGGCCTTCGCTCACCGCGGGCTCGGCCGCGAAGGTTCGACCCGGTTCCTGCTCGAGGACGTTGAAGACCGTCTGGAGCGACGCGATCGGACGGCGACGGAGCGACTCGAGGCCTTCCTCGACCCAGCCGATCGCGGGACCGAGCGCGACGCCGAGCTCGCGCACCTTGCCCGATTCGCGAATTCGCTCCAGCTCGGCCCAGAGATCGTCGTCGAGGATCGGCGCCAGCCGGGCGTTGTGGAGCTGGTACAGGTCGATGTAGTCGGTGCCGAGACGCCGCAAGGACGCGTCGAGCTGTGATCGGATCGCCTCGGGTCGCCAGTCCTGAGGCCGCTCCGACTGGCCCGGGTGCTGACGTGGAGCGTCGATGTCGTACCCGCATTTGGTCGTCAGCACGATCTCGTCGCGGTGCGATTTCAACAGGTCGGCGAGGAGACTCTCGCCGACACCCTCGGATCCGTAGACCGGAGCGGTGTCGAAGAATGTGATGCCGGCATCGAGCGCGGCGTGCAGCAGCCCTGCCTGGTCGGCGACGTGTCCCCACCAGTCACTCGCCAACGTCCAGGTGCCGAACCCGACTTCTGAGACGACGAGCTCCGAGGTTCCGAAGCGGCGATAGCGCACGAGGGTTTCTCCTCCGGTGGGTACCCGGCCCGATCCGAGGGTAGATGGTGCCCTGACGACCGGGCGAACCGCTAGGCCGGGCCCCGGTCAGGGCGACTCGGTCGTTCTCGGTCCTCACGTTCGGCGGCGCGTATCCCGTACGAGAGGACGATCGGCACGGGCAACACGGCGATGGACACGGCGAGCGCGGCGACGGTCACCACGACCGTCCAATTGGGGAACCCGAGCGCCGCGCCGATCGCGAACACCAGCACTGCCAACGCCATCGCGCCATAGCCGACGCGTTGCCCGATCGAGACCAGCCGTCGGATACGGGCTCGACGTTCAAGGACGGGGTCGGGGTCGCCGGTCACCAGCGCTCCCAACCTATCCGTCGGAACGCCTGCTCCAAGCGAGACGGAAGACGATCCAGGGCCAGCTCGCGCGCCGCGACCGCTCGGTTGCGGGCGAGGAGCTCGACATCCGGTTGCTTGACGAACGCCTCGATCTCGGCGACATCGTCGAGGGGCAACGGTCGGAGGCCGAGCGCGCGGAGCTCCTCCAGTGCGGGGTACCGGCCTGCCACGACCGGTCGCTCCGCCAGCATGGCCTCGACGACCGGGTTCCCGAAGCCTTCCCAGGTCGAAGGAACGACAACGAGGTCGGACGCGGCGTAGGCATCGGCCACCCGCTGCACCCGTCCCTGCCGGACCGTGACCGCCGCCCCGGCGACGAGGCGTTCCAGCGTCGCCCCGTACCCGTCCTCGGCGGGACCGGTCAGCCAGTATCGGACCGTCCGCCCGGCGATCGACGCGTCAAGCTGCTCGGCCAGCGCCAGGCCCCGAGCCACACCCTTGCGTGGAATCGCTCGGGTCGGCTGGAGGACCACGAAATCCTCGGGGGTGAACTGCAGCCGGGTCCGTGTCACGGTTCGATCACCGGGCTCGACATCGACATCGAACGAGTTCCGGATCGTCACCGCCGGTCTGCCACGTTCGATCAACTCGCGGCGAGCGTGATCGCTGATCGCGACATGCAGCGACCCCGGACGCTGAGGGGGAAACTCGGTCAGATGCGCGAGCTCCGGTCGCTCCCACGGTAGGTCGTGATGATGAAACAACACACGGCCAGGAAACTCTGACAGCACCTCTGATGCTGTTCGAGCCGCGCCCACGTTCAGAGGCAATGAACACAGGTTCTCCACCACAACCAGGTCCGCCCCCACCACCGAGGCCGCCAACGCGTCCGGCTCCACTGGGGCACCCGGAACCGGGTCGATGGCGAGAAAACCCAGCCAGGTGTCGTCGGGGCGGAGGCCGTCGTCAAACTCCGCGGCCACTCGGCGAGTAGCGAAGCCGAGAGTCCGAAGAGCCCACTCCCACTTCCGCGACTCGACTGACACCCCATCGTCGCCACCCAGCCGATACGACAACAGGACTGCGACGGGTGCGGTCACGCCCCCATTCTTCTAGGGCT
>DAIMHT010000099.1:0-5960 GCA_036723155.1 Actinomycetota bacterium | reverse complement strand
TACTCGGGCGGCGCCAGCGAGGTGGCGACGGGCCGGCTCGTCTCCAAGCTCTTGACCCGGGATGAAGTCGTCATCGCCACGAAGGTCTTCATGCCGATGACCCCGGGCGAGAACGGCAAGGGGCTCTCCCGCAAGCACATCCTGTCGGCCATCGACGCGTCCCTGGATCGTCTGGGAATGGACTATGTGGACCTGTACCAGATCCATCGGTGGGACCACCGGACCCCGATCGAGGAGACGATGGAGGCGCTGCACGAGGTCGTCCGTTCCGGCAAGGCCCGGTACATCGGCGCCAGCAGCATGTTCGCGTGGCAGTTCGCGAAGGCCCAACACGTCGCGGAGCGGAACGGCTGGACACGGTTCGTCGCGATGCAGAACCACTACAACCTCATCTATCGCGAAGAAGAGCGCGAGATGATCCCTCAGTGCATCGACCAGGGCGTGGGGGTGATCCCCTGGAGCCCGCTCGCGCGGGGTGTGCTCGCGGGGAACCGCAGTCGCAGCGGGGAGAAGCGCACGACCCGGTCGGAGACCGACGGTTTCACGGACTACCTCTACAACCAGCCCACCGACTTCGATGTCGTCGAGCGGGTCACGGAAGTCGCCGCGGAGCTCGACGTGTCACCGGCCCAAGTCGCGCTGGCGTGGTTGTTCCACAAGCCGGGGGTGACAGCCCCGATCGTCGGTGCCACGAAGCTCGGCCACTTCGACGACGCGCTCGCCGCCGAAGAGCTGAAGCTCAGCGACGACATCATCACGCGGCTCGAGGAGCCGTACGTCCCGCACCCCGTACTGGGCCACTTCTAGCCCCAGGTCCGCCGTCGTCCTGGGGATCGTTCGACGGGGCGTCCGCGTTGATGTGGTCCCGGCGATCGTCGCTTCGATCGGCGCTCCGTTCTGCCTCGCTGCCATCGCGGTGTGGTGTCGACAACGGGGGTCGATTCGGTCCACGATGCGGGCCGTCAGGCGAACGGAGGGGTGCGGGATGCGTGGGATGAGAGGCGTCGGGGCTCTGACCGCCCTGCTGGGGCTCGTGGTGGTCACGGCGGCCAGCTCGGGGACGAGCACCGCGGCGGTGGCGCACCGCGCGCCCGCTCGTGCGGTTCCTCACCTCGCTGCGCTGCAGCACATCGTGGTGCTGATGCAAGAGAACCGGTCGTATGACAACTACTTCGGCTCTCTTCACCGCGACGGTCAGCCCGCGTCCGCGCCCGAGCCGAAGGCGCCGGCCGGGTCCAAGATCGTGCCGTTCCATCAGAGCGCCATGTGCGAGGTTGCCGACGTCAACCATTCGTGGACCGGAACGCACGCCGAGATCAACAACGGCCTTATGGACGGGTTCGCGGCCCAGAACGTGGTCGCGGCGGACCCCACCGGCAGTCGAGCCTTCGGGTACTACGACTCGTCGGACCTCCCGTTCTATTACCGGCTGGCGAACACGTTCGGGATCGGCGACCGGTACTTCGCCTCCGTGCCGGGCCCGACGTACCCGAACCGGTTCTATGCGATGGCCGGCACGTCCTTCGGTCACATCAAGAACGACCTCCCACCCGCGGGCGGGTTCACCCAGCCGTCGATCTTCGGACGGCTCCAGCAGGCGGGGATCAGCTGGACCGTCTACGACGCCCAGGTCGCGACCGCCTCCTTCTTCGCCGACGTCCAAGCCCACATGGACCACGTCAAGCCGTACTCGCAGTACCTGACCGACGCCGCCGCCGGCACCCTCCCGCAGGTCACGTTCCTCGAGCCCACCTACATCGGGAACGTGACGACCGAGACCGACGAACACCCCCCCGCGAACCCCCAACAGGGCCAGCAGTTCACGTCCGGTGTCGTGCGGGCGCTGATGAGCAGTCCCAACTGGTCGTCCTCGGCGTTGGTGCTGACCTGGGACGAGCACGGCGGCTACTACGACCACGTCGCGCCGCCCGCGGCCCCGGCACCCGACACCATCGCTCCGATTCTCCAGGCGGGGGATGTGTCGGCCGGGTTCGACCGGTACGGCGTCCGGGTGCCGCTCTTGGTGGTGTCACCGTTCTCGAAGCCGCACTTCGTCTCTCACCAGGTGAGTGATCACACCTCGATCTTGAGCCTGATCGAGCATCGGTTCCAGCTTCCGCCCTTGACCCGGCGCGATGCGCAAGCGGACCCCCTGCTCGAGTACTTCGACTTCGGGCATCCGCACTTCCGCAAGCCGCCCACGCTCCCCGCGGCGACGGTCGACCCGGCCAAGGCCGCGCAATGCCTGGCCCTCCATCCGGGGCCGACCGGTGGCTGATCCGGTCGGGTCTCAACCGGGGCGCCGGTGCGGGCTCGGTTATCGAGCTCAAGCCGCGGGTGGGGGCGCGCGGAGTCCGCTGACCTCGAGCTTCCGAACCGTCGCGAAGCCCAGCGTCTCGTAGAGGTTGATCGCGGCCACGTTGCCGATCGCGACGTGGAGAAACGGACGTTCACCCCGGGCGGTGATGTGGCCCATCAGGGCGCGGACCAGCGCTCGCGCGAGGCCCTGCCCGCGGTGAGCCGTGTCGGTGCACACCGCGCTGATCTCGGTGAACCCGGGTGGGCGCATCCGCTCACCGGCCATGGCGACCAGCTTCCCGCTGCGTCGCGTCCCGAGGTAGGACCCGAGCTCGATCGTCTCCTTCGCAAACGGTCCGGGCTGGGTCGCGGCGACGAGCTCGAGCATCGACGCGACGTCGCCGGCGGTGAGCGGTGTAATGTCGGGCTCCGCCGAGCGGTCAACGGTGCGCGCCTCAGGGCCGACCATCTGCACCGCGGTCCCACCGAAGAGGGGCTCCCAACCCGCGGGTGGGTCCACCTCGGCTCGGACGAGCAACGCGACCCCACCGGCACCGACCAGGTCCGCGAGCGCCGCCCACGACTCGGGAGTCGCGACGTCGGGCAGCGCACCGAACGGCGCGACAGACCGTCGATAGCGAACCGCGAGACCGGTCGACTCGGCCACGTCGTGCTGGCGTCCCCCTAACGCGTGCCAGACCGGGTTGACGAGCGGATCCACGGCCCCGATCCTCGCACCACGCGACCAGAGGCCGGCCGGAATTCCGCACCGCGCGACACGCCATGACGGTCGAGGCACCGCGAATGCATCGACGTCGCGATCGAGCCCAACCTCGTCGTTGGGGGCGCGCCAGCCGACACCCCTAGCGCGACTCGGACCGATGGTCGCCCGGTCCCGCGGGCGGATCGGCGCGCGAGAGCACCCGGAGCTCGGAGCGCACCTGGCGCTCGACGAGCAGTGGGACGTAGTCCCGCACCCGGGCGCCGCGAAACCGGGCCAGGCTGCGCTCCACCGCCGGCCGGAGCTCGGTCTCGGGGAGGCCGTCGCCGGCGCGGTCCCGGAGGCTCGCGACGACGGCACCCACCTCACTCTCGCCGACTGCCGAAGGACTCGACCGATCCACCATCGGAACCTCCGCCCGGTCGTCGAATTCACAACGGCATACCCCGACCCGGGCTCCGCTCGAACCCTCCGACACCGTGATGTGCGTCACGCCCCGGCGCCCCGAGGGCTCGGGTGGCGACCCGGGGTTACGCTGACGATCCACTCACCGACGACCTGGGTGTCGAATGACCGTTTCGTCTCAAACCGCCCCCGTCGTCGCGGTCGATCCGCTGTTCGACGAGGCCGGGGCCGCCGCGATGCTCGACCTCTGCACCCGTCACGGGTCGTACAAGACCTACGCCGAGCGAGAGCACATCGACACGGACCTCGGTCGAGGGCTCGCCCAGCGCCACGACAGCATGCGCAACTTCCTGCGTCTCGCCGACGAGCGAAACCGCGGCGAGTCCAAGCACACGCTCACCGCACGGACCAGCTACTTCCGCGAGGAGTATGCGTACGGCGGCAAGCCGATCGTCCCGGGCATCGAGCCGTTCCTCGATCACCCCGGGCTCGCCGATGCCGCCCGGGCCGTCCACGGGCGTCCGATCATCGAACCGTCGATCGCGTACGCGAACCTGCTCGTGCCGGGCCAGGAGCTCGCGGTGCACACCGATGTCCCGGAGTTTCGCGGCGCCAACCGCAAGACGGTGCCGCAATGGCTGCTCGTCGTGATGCACCACTCGGGCCTGTTCGACGATTGGCGGCTTCCGATCGCGACCGGCATCGCCTGGTTCCAGCGCAGCGAGGGCGGGGCCCTCCTCTACTGGCCCGACGGGCCCACCGCACCCGGGCGCACCCACCCGATTGAGCCCAACTCCGCCCTTGTCCTCGACACCGACAGCGTCTTCCACGGCGTCGCCTCGGTGGGCGCCGTCGCCACCGGCGACTTGCCGGCGATCGGGACCGGAGTGACGCTGACCGCCGCGGGCCCCGGAGCGTGGTCGCTGCGCGACGCGGCCGGTGACGAGCTCGCCCGCTACACCTGGGACGAGCTGCGCTTCTCGGTCTCCTGGAAGGCGTACTGCTTGCGCGACGAGGCGGAGCGTGACGCGTGGCGCGACCACACCGACGACTTGACCTACGACGCCATCGTGGCCCGACTGGTCGACGATCTCCGGGACCGGGGCCGGATCGCGGGGGCGCCCGACCATGACCGAGAGCTCGGCCTGGTCCTGATCGACGAGTACGTGCGCTTCCCCACGAGCTAAGAATCCCCCCGTCCTCCCCGGGCGAAGCCGGGCAAATCGGTCGGCGGTCCACCAGGGGGACGTTTCGGGCGACGCCGAGATGGGCATCACCCGTCGATGTGACGAGGGGGAGGGGCGTGGGGGAATCGGAGTCGACGTCGACGACGACGGCGGGACGCTCGCGGTGGTGGAGGTCCGCGGTGGCCGTCGCGGCCACGGTCGCCGCGGTGTCGCCGATCGGGACCGCGCTCGGGGCGCTCTCGACACCCGCGGCCGCGGCCCCCC
This sequence comes from Actinomycetota bacterium, assembly GCA_036723155.1. Taxonomy (GTDB): domain Bacteria; phylum Actinomycetota; class Acidimicrobiia; order IMCC26256; family PALSA-555; genus PALSA-555. The sequence goes on along the minus strand of DAIMHT010000099.1, from coordinate 1,085 downwards.
GGCGTCCGGCCCCCGTGGCCGCGGCGGCAACCGGCGTCGAGCTGCCCCGGGCCGCCGTGGCTCCCGCGCATCGAGTCTTGGTCATCGGCGACTCGCTCGCCGAGAGCATGCTCCCCGGCTTGGAGGCCAGCGCGGCCGCCCACGGCGTCGAGCTGATGTCGCGCGCGTTTGGAGGCTGTGGCCTCCTCACCGGGCTGCCGCTGGACCCGACCGGACAGCCGTATCCGTTCAGTCAGGCGTGCAACGACTCCAGGGCGGCATGGCAGACCCAATCGGTCCAGGACCTGCAGCCCGACGTGGTGATCTGGCTCGGCGCGGCGTGGGACGAACGGGACCGGCTCGTGGACGGGACCGACGCCCAGATCGGGACGGTCGCCGGGAACCGGATCTTCCTCCAGCTGATCGATCAGGCGGCGCAGCGGCTCACGGCAACCGGGGCTCGACTCGTCATGGTGACCGCGGCCCCGGACCGGGGGAGCCAGCTCGCGGCCGACCCGGCCCGCAACCCGCGTCTCGCCGAGCTGAACCGGCTGCTGCGGCTCTACGCGGCGTTTCATCAGATCCAGGTCGTGGATCTCGCGCCGATCATCTGCCCCGGGAACACCATCCAGTGCCCGGAAACCGTGAACGGTGTGGTCATGCGCCCCGACGGGTACCACGTGGGCCCCAGCGCGTCGCCGGTCATCGCGGATCAGGTCCTGCCCCAGGTGCTCGACGGCGGCGGCCCGCTCGGCCCGGACGGCACCGCCGCGGACACGTACGCATCGCTCAACGCGCGCGAGCCGTCCACCTCGATGTGGTCCGAGATCTCGCACCCCTGGCGTCAACCCGCGGCCTGACGACACCCGACCCGGGCCGGGCCCGTCACGTCACGTCACGTCACCAACGGAGCGCCCGCACCCTCCCGGCGGCGACGCCCGTCTGACCCGTCAGCTCGCGTGCAGCTGGGTCTCGGCGTCGGTCATGATCCCGGCCACGAGGTCCCGGATCTCGGCCGGGGCCTTGGACGGGGCGCCGGTGTCGTGGGGCGGCTGGGGGTCGTACTCGATCCCGAGCTGGATGGCCTGGGCCGTCTCGGGACCGTG
>DAIMHT010000098.1:3179-5980 GCA_036723155.1 Actinomycetota bacterium | reverse complement strand
CGGGTGGGAGCGCCCGGCGGATCAGGTTGGCCGCTTCGGTGACGGTGGCAACGGCAGCCCATGCGCGGGGGTCGTCAGGGTCCGCACGCCACTCGCCCGTCTGGACCCGGATCGCGCGCATCCCGGCGGCGACGGCGCCGGCGACATCCTTGGCTGGGCGATCCCCGACGTAGACCGCGTGGTGGGCTTCGACGCCGAGCTCGGTGAGGGCCCGCCGGAACGGGAGCGGATCGGGTTTGCGGTGCTCGCGGCCGTGCTCGTCGCTGAGCACGACGCTGGTGAAGTACCGAGCCACGCCGAGGGCGGCGAGCTTGGCGCGTTGGATGACCGGATCCCCGTCGGAGATGAGACCGAGCGGCACCCGCTTCTGGAGGTCGTTGAGTGCGTCGGTGACGCCCGGATACGGGTCGAGGTGCTCGGGCGCGTGCGACCGGAAGGCGGCCACCAGATGGGGCACCGCGGCCGAGGTCGCTCCGAGCCGCGCGAGGGCCAGGTCGATGATGTGGCCCCGGTCGCTGCCGTGGGTGGCGAGATCCCGGAGCGCGGATTCGAACCGGTCGCGGTCCACGCCGTCGAGGGCGGCCCGGTTCGCCACCGCCCGCCAGGCGCCGTCGAGAAACTGGCGCTGGTCGTAGAGGGTGTCGTCGAGGTCGAAGAGGACGGCGGCGATCATCGGGCACCGACCCCGAGCCGCGTCGGCGCCAGCGCCGCGTCGGGGAGCGCGGGCTCATCGAGGGTCAGCAACGAGTGGATCTCGGGGTCGTGGAGGAGCGCGGCGACGCGGCGGCTCACGAACCCGTCTCCGTAGGGGCACGGCACCGCGGCGATCGACGCCTGGGTCAGCGGATCGCTGAACGCGGCCGCGGCCGCGAGGGCCCGGTCGGGGTCGAGGCCGACGAGGTCGGCGATTCCCGCCTCGACGCTCTCCCATCGGGGGGTGGAGGTGCGCAGGACCACGGTCGGGACCCCAAGCCATGCCGCTTCCTCCTGGAGGCCCCCGGAGTCGGTCACAACGACCCGCGCCCCCGCGATGGCATCGAGCATCTCGCGGTAGGGGAGCGGCTCCACGAGCTCGACACCGGGCGCAGCGACGACGTCGGCGAGCTGACCGGTGGCTTCGAGGCGAGCACGGGTGCGGGGATGTACCGGGAACCGGACCGGGCCGACCTCGACCGCGAGGCGGCAGATGATCTCGACCAGCTGGCCGAGTCGGGTCGGGTCGTCGACGTTGGTGGCCCGGTGCGCGGTGACGACGATCCCGTCCCGTTCGTCGGGGGGGCGACGGTTGGGGCCGTACACGCGCAACGTGTCGGTGATCGGGTTGCCCACCACTCGGACCCGTCGGGGATCGGTGCCCTCGGCGGCGAGGAACCCCGCCGCGAGCTCGGTTGGTGCCAGGTGCAGCGACGTCATCGCGGCGATGCTGCGTCGGTTGACCTCCTCGAGGGACCGTTCGTTGAACGAGCGCAACCCGGCCTCGAGGTGCGCGACGGAGACTCCGAAGCGACGAGCGGCGAGACCGAACAGCGGCACGGTGTGGGTGTCGCCCAGCAGGACGACGGCCTCGGGTCGGCGGACGTCGATCGTCTCGTACGCGTTGGTGAGCAGTGCTCCGACGCGTTCCGCCTCGGGGTGGGGGAGTGACCACCGCTCGTCGGGGACGAGACCAAGGTCGGCGAAGAACTGGTCGGAGAGGCGAGGGTCGTCGTGCTGGCCGGTCGCCACGGTGTGCACGTCATGCCCGGCGACGCGCAGGGCGTCGACGACCGGGGCGAGCTTCACGATCTCCGGTCGGGTCCCGAACGGGACGAGGAGTCGCATCGCTACCCCTCGAAGCGTTCGTCGAAGAAGCGGGTCATCCGTACCCCGGAGCGGTATCGGAGGCGCTCGGGGCGCAGTGGCTCCCCGAGGGCACCGCGGAGGAACTCACCGACCAGGTCCGCGCCCGCGGCGAGCGCGAGGGGGAGCCCACCCGAAAACCGGGGGTTGACCTCCATCACACAGACGCCGTCGTCGTCTCGGAAGCCCTGGAGGTTGGAGATGCCGCAGAGGCCGACGGCGTGGACGGTGCGGGCCACGGCGTCGTCGAGGGCTGGGTCGACGAAGGTCTCGCCTTTCGTGCTGATCCCGGCTTTCGTCTCGAGCCGCCAGCGGGGGACACAGGCCGCGACGCGGCCGGCGTGGTCGACGAGCACGTCGGCGGTGAACTCGCGTCCGGTGGCGCGGGACTGCACGATCGGGTCTGGCGTGCGCTGGCAGGCCCAGGCGAGCTCCATCGGATCGTCGACCAGGTACACGTCACGGGACCCGCGCCCGAACCGCGGCTTGACCACCCAGGGGCCGTCGACCTCGTAGATGTCACCGAGACCGGTTGCGGGGGTGGGGATGCCGTTGTCGCGCAGCACCCGGGCGAACTTCCACTTGTCGATGCACACCTGGACCGCCTCCGGCGAGGGGAACCAGGTGGCAACGCCGTGATCGGCGAAGTCTTGGTGGAGAGCATGCAGGGCGCCGATCTCCTCGCTGACGGTGCCGATCAGGACCTCGGGGCGGGTCTCGTCCACGACGCCCACCACGGCGTCAGCGAAGGCCGGGTCGGTGGCGGTGGGGATCACCCGTGCTTCGGCGGCGAGGGAGAGGCCCGCGGCGCGCGGGTCGGCATCGAGTCCGATCGCGTGGTGTTCGGCCTTCGCGAGCGCTCGGATGACCGCGACCCCGGCGGCCCCGCCAGCCCCCGTGACGAGCACGCGAGTCATGAGTCGGTCCGGTCTCCGACTTCGGGCGCGACCCATCGGATGCCG
>DAIMHT010000098.1:0-3079 GCA_036723155.1 Actinomycetota bacterium | reverse complement strand
TCGGTGCGTTGGGGTCGCGGGGGCCGCCCATGTCGGCGAGGCGTGTCACCGCGGGTCCGAACCCGCGGACCGGCCGGCCTTGGAAGTCGAGCTCCTCGCTCGCCCAGGCGCGGAGATGCACGACCCGCTGGGCCCGCGCCGGCTCCCACTGCCGTTTGGCCACGCCCAACGCGACCGAAAGCCGCACCCGGTCGTCGGGCTCTTGGGCCATGGCTCGAAGGACGGGCTTCGCGGCCCGGGGCAGCCCGAGCTCGACGATGACGTTCCCCGCCCGGGCGCGCTCAGCCGGCTGGTCGTCGAACCGCAGGCGGCGGTCCAGACGCGACAGTCGATGGCGGCGGGCCAGGAAGCGCCACACCACGGCCAACACGATGGCGGCAACACCGCCCGCGATGAGCAAGAGCTGAGAGTCAGCTTTCATTGGCGTATTCCTTCAGGAGCGTGCGGTTACTTGGCAACAGAACCCAGAGGAACAACGTGAACCCTCCGAGCACGTAGAGGATCCCGAACGCGGTGCCGATCCAGTCATGGAAGACCGTCAGCCCTTGCGCGCTGGTTTGGACGCCGACGTAGACCGAGAGGCCGATGCGGACGAAGTTGCAGACGAGGATGAGCGCCGCCGCCGCGAGGAACGCCATGAACCGGCGCCGAGGATCGCTTCGCACCACGAAGACCGCGATCGCACCAAACGCGAGGAGGGCGGCGAGCGCCGAACAGGACGGGCTGATCGTCGCCAAGAACGGTGACGAGTGGTTCGGGATCACGAGGATCTGGTTCCCGAACGACTGGCTGGCCCCTCGAGCGCCGAGCGTACGGAACAGGCTCGACACGGTCGCCGCTTCGACGTTTCGCCACGGGTCGATCAGGAGCCAGAAGGCCAGGATCGTCGCCCCGAACGCGACGAAGATGCGAGCAAACACCGCGACGGCCTGGCGGTTCATGCCGGAACCCCGATCGTCCGCACTTGGCCTTGCCCGGTGCGGGCGGTCTTGACCCAGGTGTAGGGGCGGCCGAGGAGTCCGTCGAGCCACGACTTCGTGCACACCACGGTGAAGATCACGAACCCGGGCAGGAACAGGAGGATGCCGATCGCGGCCCGGCGTGGCGCGCGGCTCACGATGAGTCCGGACGCCAGCTCGAGCAGGGGACCGAGGAACAGCAGGGTCGCGATCGGGGTCAGGTCGACACCCGTGCCCCAGGTGAGCACGCCGCCGGCTCGGAGCGCGACGAGGATCAGGCCGAGCATGCAGAAGACCGGCACGTGGTACACGAGGAGGAACATCGTCGATTCGATCTTGCGGACCAGGTTCAGCGACCGGGACGACCAGACCGCCCGGCGGTACTCGCGAAAGACCTGTTGGTGGCCCCGCGCCCAGCGGTATCGCTGCCGCCAGAAGCGCTTGAACGTCGGGACGCTCTCCTCGGTGTCGATCGCGGTGACGTCGAAGCGCACCAGTCGGCCGACGAGCACCAGGCGCAGGGTCAGGTCGGTGTCCTCGGTGACGGTGTGCTCGTTCCAGCCGCCGAAGGCCCGCAGCCAGCTCGTGCGAGCCGCGCAGTTCGACCCGCCGTAGGCGGGGAGCTCGAACATCGACTGGCGGCCGTACTCGTTGACGAGGTAGCCGCAGTAGTAGTCGACCGCGATGCTTCGCGCGAGGCGGGTCTCGTTCGAGTTGCGGACGATGCATCGACCCTGGACCGCGCCGACCGCCGGGTCGGCGAAGTGGCGGACCAGTCGGCGCAGCACATCGGCGCGGGGCTTGTGGTCGGCGTCGAAGACGACGGTCACCTCGCCGCGCGCGATCGCGAGAGCGGTGTTGAGGGCACCTGATTTGCCGCCGCCGGAGTTGGGGGGGCGGTGGATGCAGTTCAAGACCGGGTGTCGCCGGCTCAGCTCGTCGAGGATGGCGCCGGTGTCGTCATCGGAACCGTCGTCGATGATGATGATCTCGTGGCTGTCGTCGGGGTAGTCGAGGGCCATCAGGGTGGTGACAAGCCCTTCGATGACCAGCTCCTCGTTGCGGCACGGCACCATGACCGTGACGAACGGCAGGTAGCCGTAGTCGAAGCCGCTCCGGGTGCGCATGTCACCGGGCGCGGACGCCAGGGCCGCGACCGCGAACGCGAGGTGGCGCAGCAAGAAGACGAGGAAGAGCACGGTGAGGAAGATGACCACCAGGAGGCTCGCCTCGCGAACCCCGAAGATGCCGACGAGCAGCAGCCCGAAGCCGAGGAGGAACAGGAGCGTCCAGGGCGAGCCCGGCGCGACGTCGTGGCCGGTCGTAGCCGGCGCGGGCAGCTCGACGTCCGGTGTGGGCGGGGCGGCCGCGACGGGCGCTTGAACGCTCATCGGGTGCGGACCTTGAGTCGACGGGAACGCCAGAACAGGAGCGAGCCGAGGAAACCGGTGACGATGATGAGCCCGCCGATCGGACCCCATCCGGCGAGGGTGCTGGACGCGGAATCGGTCTGGCAGGTAATGCCGGGGGACCGGACCACTTGACCGTCCAGGGTCCAGGTCAACGACGCGGAGGTGGTCGCAGAAAAGACGTTGATATGCGTGCCGGTCAGGAAGGTCGTCGGCTGGCCCCGGTCGGGTGCCCCGGGAGTGAACTGGTTCCCAGTGCCGACCGAGATGACGGTCGTCGCGCCGGTGTTGCGGTAGCCGAAGACCGAGTGGTTCACGCCGTTGTGCTTGGTGGTGCACTCGACGATCGGGGTGATGCTCCCCGAGACGCTTGCGTGGTCGGGGGGCCCGGCCAGCGCCGGCGACACCGTGAGGCACGCGAACAGGGCGGCGGTCGCGAGGACCCCACCAGCGGCGAGCCTGTGGTGTCGTCCCATGCTTGCGACCCCTTTCGTTTGCTGCGAGACGCGGCGCAGCGCACGGCGGGGGATGCGGACCGCGGTCCGCCCTCCCAGCCGCAATAGACATCGGCCCTCCCGGGGGTCTTCTTGAGGTCCGGCAGGGCTCCGCCCGGTGTGCCACCCAGCCCGCCCGGGTTGGGCCCCCTTGGGGTTTGCCGATAATCCCCGTTATGTCAAGTACAGCCAAGTGCGACGGGACAGGCACTCCCGG
>DAIMHT010000097.1:0-6020 GCA_036723155.1 Actinomycetota bacterium | reverse complement strand
GGGGTGATCTCGTTGCGGAACGACTTGCCGATCTGGGCGATCCCGAACGGCGGCTTCTTGCGGCTGGTGGTCTGGACGTTGGCGAAGTTGACGAAGATGCCTTGGGCGGTCTCGGGTCGCAGGTAGGTGACGGCGGCGTCGTCCTCGACCGGGCCGACGTAGGTCTTGAACATGAGGTTGAAGGCGCGGGCGGGCGTGAAGCTGTCCTTGGCGCCGCAGTGGGGGCAGGCGCCCGAGGACGGGAGGTGGTCGGCGCGGAAACGTTGCTGACAGTTGCGGCAGTCGACGAGGGGGTCGGTGAACGTCGCCAGGTGGCCGCTCGCCTCCCACACTTTGGGGGCCATGAGGATCGCGGCGTCGAGACCGACGATGTCGTCGCGCAGCTGGACCATGGAGCGCCACCAGGCGTCCTTGACGTTGCGTTTGAGGAGCACCCCGACGGGGCCGTAGTCCCAGGTGGAGCGGAACCCGCCGTAGATCTCGCTGGAGGGGAACACGAACCCGCGTCGTTTGCACAGGTTGACGACGCGTTCCATGAGGTCGGGTTTCGCCATAGGAACGCGAGATCGTACCTGGGTCGGTGTCGGCCGCCCCGGTCGGTTCCCGGAGCCGGGCGGGGCGAGGGGTGGCCGGTGGAGTGGAGCGGGTTAGAGGAGGGCGGCGCTGCGGAGGCGACGTTCGGAGTGGTACTCGATGGCCCGGATGGCGAGGCGTTCGATCTCGGTGAGGACCGAGGCCGGTGGTGGTGCGGCGAGGATCCGGGCGAGGCGGCCGCTGATGATGTCGTCGATGACGGTGAGGGTCTCGGGCTCGACCCGGTGGCCGCCGAGGGGGGCGCACCGCTCGCAGAGGACGCCGCCTTCGTTGAGGTCGTAGGAAGTGAACGGTCCGGTGTCGTCGCCGCAGCGGGCGCAGGCGTGGAGCATGGGGTGGAAGCCCTCGAGGGAGAGGAGCTTCCAGAAGAACGCCGTGCTGACCAGCGGGGAGGGACGTTCGGCGAGGGTGTGCAAGGCGCCGAGGAGCATGCGGTACAGCGCGGGGTTGGGTTCGCGTTCCTGGGCGACTTGGTCGACGGCTTCGAGCATGGAGACAGCGTGGGTGAGGCAGCCGTAGTGCTCGCGGAGGGCCCGGTGGGAGTCGATGGTCTCGACCTGGGTGATGATGTCGAGCTCGCGGCCGCGGTAGCACTGCAGCGCGGCGTGGCTGGTGGGTTCAAGCCGGGCTCCGAAGCGGCTGCTGGGCTTGCGGATCCCTTTGGCGACGGCGCGGATCTTGCCGTTCCCGCGGCTGAGGAGGGTGACGATCCGGTCGGCTTCTCCGAGCTTGATGGTGCGCAGGACGATGCCCTGGTCCCGGTAGAGAGCCATGACCGGAGTGTAACTACCGGCTTGTGGTTCGGGGGCGGCTACTCGCCGATGGTGCCGAAGCGGCGTTCTCGCTGCTGGTACTCGCGGATGGCGGCGAAGAGGTCGGCGCGGCGGAAGTCGGGCCAGAGGACGTCGGTGAAGACGAGCTCGGCGTAGGCGAGCTGCCAGAGGAGGAAGTTCGAGATCCGGTACTCCCCCGAGGTGCGGACGAGGACGTCGGGGTCGGGCATGTCGGGGGCGTAGAGGTGCCGGGCGAGGACGCGGTCGTTGATCTTGTTGGGGTTGAGGCGCCCGTCGGCGGCGGCGGTGGCGATGGCTCGGGTGGCGTCGACGAGCTCGGCGCGGCCGCCGTAGTTGAAGGCGAAGGTGAGGGTCATGCGCCGGTTGTGGGCGGTGAGGGCCTCGGTGTCGGCGATGTGGCGGCGGACTCGTTGGGGGACGCGACCGGTGCGGCGGCCGATGAACCGGACCCGGACGCCCCGCTGGTTGAGGTCGTCGCGTCGGCGGAGCAGCAGCGACTCGTTGAACCGCATGAGGAACTGGACTTCGTCGAGGGGTCGGCGCCAGTTCTCGGTGGAGAACGCGAAGACGGTGAGCCACCGCAGGCCGACGTCGAGGGCACCTTCGACGGTGTCGAAGAGGCCTTCCTCGCCGGCGGCGTGGCCGTCGGTGCGTTTCAGTCCTTGGCGGCGGGCCCAGCGGCCGTTGCCGTCCATGACGATGGCGACGTGCTTGGGAACGCGGTCGAGGTCGACGTCGGGCATCAACGCGCACGCTACCGCTCGTCTTCTGGGGCGGGACCTACGCTCCCGCGGTGCGTTGGACGGCGATCGTGAACCCGGTCGCGGGTCGGGGGCGCACCAACCGGTTGCGGGTGGGGCTGGAAGCCGAGCTGGTGCGGCGGGGGGTGGCGTTCGAGGTTCCCGACGGCGTCGACGGGACCCGTCGGGCGGCGCGGGCGGCGTTCGGGCGGGGGGACGGGGTGGTGGTGTGCGGCGGGGACGGCACCGTCGCCGCGGTGGCCGGGGTCGCGGCGGAGTGCGAGGGGACGATCGCGGTGGTGCCGACGGGCGCGGGGAACGACTTCGCCCGGCATCTGGGGATCGGGGCCCGGCGTCCGCTCGACGCGTTGGAGCTGTTGGACACCGGCCGGGTCGCGGCGTGCGACTTGGGCCGGGCGACGGGTGCGGACGGGGTGTCGGCGTGGTTCACGACGGTGGCGAACACCGGGTTCGATTCGGAGGCGAACCGGTGGGCGAACGGGGTGCGGTGGGCGACGGGCACCCCGCTGTACCTGCTGGCCGTCGTGCGGACGTTGGTGACGTACCGGCCCCGGGGGTTGCGGGTGGTCGTCGACGGGGTCGCGCTCGACGGGCGGGCGTGGTTGGCCGCGGTCGGGAACACCCGGTTCTACGCCGGGGGGATGATGATCGTCCCCGGCGCCGAGGTCGACGACGGCTTGCTCGACGTGTGCGTGATCGGTGACGTGGCCCGGGCCGAGTTCGTGGCCCGGTTCCCGCGGGTGTTCCGGGGAACCCATACGAAGGTGGACGGGGTGGTCACCCGGCGGGGCGCGGTGGTGGAGCTCGAGGCGCCGGGGCCGGGGACGCCGCTGGAGGTGTGGGCCGCCGGGGAGCGGGTCGGTGCGCTGCCGGCCCGGATCGAGGTGGTGGCGGGCGCGGTCCGGGTGGTGGTGCCGGCCGGCGCCCCGGTCACTGGACGGTGAGCGTGGCGACCATGCCCGCGGCCCGGTGGCCGGGCAGGGTGCAATAGAAGGTGTAGCTGCCGGGTTTGAGGAGGACCTTGCTCGTCACGGTCCCGTTGGCGGGCACTTGCAGCAAGAACGCGGGGACTGTCGGGCCCGGCGGGTCGAAGGTCAGGGTGTGGTTGCCGTCCTTGCTGACGTAGTTGATCTGCACGATCCCGGCCTTGGCCGTGAACTGGGTGGCCTGGAACTTCAGGGTGCCGAGGGCGTCGACTTCGACCGCCGGCCCCGCGGGTGGGCCTTTGGGTTGGGTGAGGCCGGGGCTCCCCTTCTTCTTCTCGACGCTGGCGGGCGCGGCGACGAGCCCCGCGGCCATGACCACGACGAACAGGCCCGACACCATCATCACCAGGGACGAGGTGCGGAGCCGGGGCGCGGCGGAGATCCCGGCCGCGCCGCCGAGGATGACGACGATGAGGGTGACCGCCATGACGAGCGCGCCGGTCGAGCCGGAGGCGAGGAACACCCGGGAGACGTTGAGGACGAACACTGCGATCATGAACGCGGCGAGGACGGGGAGGCCGATGGGGAGGAGGAGGCGGGTCCGGCGGGCCTCGCGGACCGGGTCGGGCGCGGCGGGGAGCGCCGCGACCGGTTCGGTGGTCTCGGTCGGCGTGTCGGTGCCGGTGGTCGCCTCTTCGTCCGCCATGACGGCTATGACCTCACAGTCGTGTCCGGGAGAGCTCTGCGGTGCGCGCCCGACGGTTGGGGGGCGCCTGGGCGCGTTCCTCGTCGGCGGCCCAGCGGAAGAAGGTTACGGCGATGAGGCTCCACAGCAGGATCCCGGCGCCGATCTTCATGATGAGTCCCGCGACCTGCTGGTCCTCGAGGCTGGACAGGCCCCAGATGCTCGCGCGGTGCGCGTAGTAGTGGTACAGGACGGTGGTGCCGAAGGTGAGGAACGACGCGGGGACGGTCGGCACGATCGACTGTAGGAAGAGGTACGCCATGCGGGACGGTGGCGCGAGGCGGGGGATCTCGGGCAGGGGGCTGAGGACGGGCATCCAAACGAGCAGCGAGCTGACGAAGATGAGGGCGTGGACGAGGAAGTGGAGCCCGGCGTTGTGGAGGCTGGCGTCGACGACCGCGGGCCAGTGGGTGAGGACGAGGACGACGTTGAAGACGATGAGCGCGGGGAGGAACCGGGCGGCGCGGCGGACGAGGTGGAACCGGCGGCTCGGGGGGCCGAGGAGCCAGCGGAGCAGCCACGCGGGGGTGCCGAGGAGCAGGAGCGGCGTCGCGACCATGGCCAGGACGAGGTGCTGGACCATGTGGATGCTGTAGGTCGAGGTCTCGGCGAGGTCGTGGATGGGCCAGTCGGCCGCGACCCAGAGGGCGAGGAGCCCGCAGCACCAGCTCGTGAGCTGGAGGCGGGTGACGACGCGATGCCCGGTGGGGGTGAACCGGGGGCCGAGGCGCACGACCGCGATGGCGTAGCCGGCGGCGAGCCCGGCGATGAGCAGCCAGACATCGGGGTGGGGCGTCCAGGCGGGGAGGTGCGCGATGGCGCCGAGGGCCATGACGGTCAGGAGAAGATCTGGAGGCTGCTGAGCACGATCAGGTACAGGAGCACCGCGGCGACGATGCCGAGCACGAAGAACCGGGCGAAGATCGGCCGGTCGGTGCGCAGGTGCATGTACCAGGACGCGACGATCCCGAACTTCACGATCGCGAACGCGAGCAGCAACGTGATGATGAGCGCGTCGGGGACGTCACCTTCGAGGTAGTAGAGGCTGACCTCGGCCGCGGTGACCGCGGAGAGGATCACCGCGATGACGACGTACCGCAGCGGTGACGGGTGGGGGTGCAGCTCGCCGGGCAGCAGGACCGGTTCGGTGGCGGGGGCCGGTTCGGGGGTGGTGTCGTCGCGCAGCGTGATGTCGCTCATCGGCTCGCCTCGCTACTTGGCCGGGGGGATCAGGTACACGACGGTGAAGATGACGATCCAGACGACGTCGACGAAGTGCCAGTAGAGGCCGGCGACTTCGACCTTCTCGGCGTCGCCCTGGTGGAGCCGGCCTTGGGTGGCGAGCCCCCAGAGCGAGATCAGCCAGATGATTCCGATCGTGACGTGCGCGCCGTGGAAGCCGGTCAGGACGAAGAACGTCGAGCTGAACAGGTTGGAATCGAGGGACAGGCCCTTGCGGGCGAACTCGGTGAACTCGAAGATCTGGCCGCCGATGAACACCGAGCCGAGCAGCGCGGTGGCGAGCAGCCAGATGCGCAGCCGGCGCAGGTCACCGCGTTGGATCGCGGCGAGGGCGAGGACCATCGTGAGGCTGCTCATGAGCAGCACGAACGACGACACCGACGTGAACGGGATGCTGTAGACGTCTTTGGGGCTCGGGCCCGTCTGGGGGCGGCTGCGGTAGAGCAGGTAGGCGCTGATGAACGCGCCGAAGAACAGGCAGTCCGAGGCCAAGAACAGCCAGATGGCCAGCTTGGTGTTCGACGCCCCGGTGGTGGTCGGCGGGTGCGCGGGCGGCTCCGGGCGGCTCGGCGGGACGGGCGGGGACGGCGGCGGGGCCTGCTCGATGGTGGCCATCAGTGGGCCTCCTCCAGGGCGTCATCAGGGGCGGTGGCCGGCTCGATGCCCCAGGCGTAGACACCGAAGGCGAGCATGATCGCGCCGACCGGGAGGAGCACGAACGCGTACCACTTGCTGTGGAACACCGCCGCGTACCCGAGGACCGGGAGCGACATCGCGACGACGAGGGGGTAGAACGACGGGGACGGCATGTGGATGGGATGGGACGGTGCGGCCGCGGCTCGGGTCGCGGCGGCGTTGTCGGCGCCGCCTGTCGGGAGCGGGACCAGCATCCCGTCGTCGTCTTCGGTGTACTTGTAGTGCCAGTAGTCGTCGCGGGCTTGGATGTCGGGGATCTCGG
>DAIMHT010000096.1:0-6153 GCA_036723155.1 Actinomycetota bacterium | reverse complement strand
GAGCAACACCACCGCCAGCCACCCGACGACGTGGACGCCGTCGAAGAAGGTGGGCCACTCGAAGACCGCCGGGTACATGTGTCGCCACTGCTGGATGAAGACGTACCCGCCGGCGACCGCGAGCGCGGCGGGGGCGCCGATGGCGAGCAGCCATCGCAGACGGGGCCGGAGCAGCACCGCGAGGGTGGCGCCGCCGGCGACGAGACCGACCCAGGGGGTGACGAGCAAGGCCCCCGCGATCGTGATCGCGGCGGTGGTGGAGATCACGGCCCGGCGGGAGGGGGTCGCCCCGCCGGCCACGAACGGTGAGCCGAGCTCCACCGGGAGGTCGACCGATTCGCCCGCGGTCGCGAGAGACCGCCGGGCGAAGAGCGCCAGCAGCGCGCAGAGGAGCATGGCGAGACCGGAGATCGCGAGCGCGAGCCAGACGCTGCCCTGCGGGGTCCAGGTCAGGGTGATGGTGAGGTCGTGGCTCGTGCCGGGATTGACGCGCCATCCGTTGGACATTCCGTCGACGAGCTGGGGTGGTCCGAGGTCGTGGCCGTTGACGGTGGCTTTCCAGCCCTTGTTGAAGCTCTGTCCCAGCACGAGCCAGAACGGCCCGTTGGCGCCGTGGGCGCGGGCTCGGATCGTGGTCTCGCCGTTGCTGGTGACGTCGATCCGCGGCGGGGAGCTGCTTGGCGGTGTGGCGGTCGCGGTGGCGGCGACGGGGTGCTGGAGCGCGACCGGGCCCCCACCGGGGTTCGACGCGAGGACGAGGCTGTCGAGGTCGAGGCCGGTCTGGGTTCCGGGCACGGCGCGCAGGAGGTGCGATCCGGGGCCGAGATGGATCGGCGCCGCGGGGCCGCCGGTCGGGTCGCACGCCTCGACCGTCAACGCGGCCCCGCTGACCGCGGCCGCGGTGGCGCCGCTGATCCGGACCGGCAGCGGCTGCCCGTCGAGGGTCACGAGGTCGGAACGACACCCGCTAGGCATCGTCGCCGCGGGGGCGGGACGCTGGACACCGGGGATCCCGAGCTCGGAGATCGCGACCGGCAGGTTGGTGGGGAGGTTCGAGTAGTACTCGATGGTGTTGACGGGACGGATGGCGTCGATGGTGACGCGGATGTGGTCGGTCGTGACCGTCGGGAACGTGACCGGCGCGGCGACGGTGCCGTTCTCGACTGGGCTGGTACCGACCGGTGGGACGTCGACGACGCGGGTCTGACCGGCACCGGCGTCGATGGTGAGACGGCTCGGGACGGAGTGCCGGCCGTCGGAGACGAGGCGAAGGTCGAGGTGGTTGAACGTCGTCGGCTGCGAGAGCTTGACGTCGATCCACTGGCCGGTGGGGTCGCCGACTTGGGTGCTCCAGGCGGTGGTCGGGTCACCGTCGATCGCCGATGAGGCGCGGGCCTGCGCGGTGGTGCTCAGGTGCTGGGAGGACGTCGCGGTGACACCGCCGGCGGTGGCGTCGGGGAGACCGAGCGCCTGGTCGATGGTCTGGTCGGGGGCTCCGGTGGCGATCCGGGCGGTCCCGACGATCCCGAAGCTGCGCCCGGCGGGGACGGTGAACGAGCGGACCAGCGCCGCTTCTTCTTGGGCGGTGTTGGGGGGCGCGAGGACCGTGCGGAGCCGGGTCATCTCGTACACGAGGGGGTGGGTGAGGGACTGGGCGCTGGGGGTGCCCACCAGGTCGGTGGGCATCCGCACGACTTCGTCGACCCGGACGTCGTGGGACGGGGTGCGGTCGTCGTGGAGGCGGATCTCGGCGAAGCCGACGCCACTGGCGTGGGGGTAGTTCGGCTGGGGTCCGAGGCTGTCGGCGGCGACGGTGATCTCGAGGCGAGTGAACGCGCGCGCCGGGTAGTGGACGGTCTGGCCCCCGGCGGTGCGGGACGCGGGTCCGAGGTCAGCGGTGACGTCGTGACCGACGGGTTGTCCGTGCGCGTCGGCGAAGTGGAGGTTGACCCGGGTGATGTACCGGTCGCGTTGGCCGGTGAGCGGCTGGACGAGGTTGACGCTGCCGGTCGTGATGGGGTGCGAGAGGTCGGCGCGGATCCGTTGACCGTCGACGGCTTCGAAGGCTCCGACGGTCCAGGCGGTGTTCACGTCGCCGTCGAAGGCCATGGCGGGACGGCTCGCGGGGAGATACTGGGAGAGCGCGCCGTAGTCGGTGGCGGACACCTGAACACCGAGTTGTTCCATGACGGTCGAGGCGTTCTCGCCTGCGCCGGGGAACACGACGAGCTGGTTGTCGTTGGTGTCTTTCACCAGCGGCTGCTCACCGGGCCGTTGGGTGTAGCCGACGTTGTAGTTGACGTTGTCCCAACGCTCGGCGCGTTTGCGGTTGCTGTCGGTCACGACCAGGACGCTGTTGGTCCCGACCGCCCGGGCGAGCCCCTGCGGGTCGCCGGCGAACGACGCCGAGTACTGGAGCAGCTCGGTGCCGCTGAGCAGTCCCGACTGGGACAGGTCGACGAGGCCCTCGCCGTCACCGGAGACGACCGTGGCGGGCTGGGTGGTATCGGCGCGGACGATGGGAACGGCGTTGTTGACCGGGAACGCGACGACGGGCGCCGGGTCGGGCGTCCCGGCCGGGAGCGCCAACGCCTTCGCGTCGAGGAGCGGCAGCGTGAGCGGCGGCCCGAGCCCGTGTCCGTACTGCTTCGGTGTCCCGAGGCCGGCTGGTGTCGGGCTGAACAGCAGCGAGACCGCCTTCGGTCGGGCCAGGTCGTAACGGTCGACTTGGAGGTCGTTGCGCAGGACGACGTCACCGACGCTCATGAGGCGCGCGACGGGCGCGACCGAGGCCGGGGAGAGGGTGCCGAGCTGGAGCCGCCGGTCGAGGGCGTCGAGCAGGTTCGCGGACGCCGCCGACCCGTACGGGACGAGCTCGCGGGCCACGTAGGGCCGGTCGGTCAGGCCGGGGGTGATGGGCTCGACGGTGTTGCCCCACCGGTAGGCGGAGAAGTCGGCGCCGGGCAGCTCGAGGATCCGGGTCTGGTGCGACCCCTTGTCGAGCGCGGCGATGGCGTCGGTCCAGTACTTCGGCAGCGTCTCGGGCCGCTGCAGGTTGTTGCCGTAGAACGTCCCGTTCCAGAGCGCGGGGAGGTTGACGATGGCCAGGATCCCGAGGAGCACGCAGGCGGCGAGCCCGATCCGCAGGTGGCCCCGTTGGGCCAGCCACCGGACGAGCAGGTTGGCGCCGAGCCCGAGGAGGACACCGAACCCGAGCACCACAAGCGGGATGGCCCGCCCGACGCTGCGCAGCGCGAGGCCGACGGTCGATCCCTCACCGAAGGACTTCACGATCGACCCGAAGGGGGACGGGTCGTTGTAGGGGTGCGCGCCCACGGCGATGAGCACACCGATGGCGATGAGCGCCACGAAGTAGACGCGGTGGCGCCACCGGATGAACGCCGCCGACACCATCGCGAGGATCGGGATCGTGTACCCGACGAAGATGAGCCAGCGTCGTGACGTGTAGTCGATGGCCGCTTCGATCCACGGGCCGAGCTTGTCCCCGCCGTAGAAGAACCAGTACCCGAGGCCCCGTTGCACTTCGCCCGATTGGCCCGCGGTGGACACGGCTTTGATGGTCTCGGTGTACTTGAGGACGTCGAGCCCGTACCCGGCTTGGATGCTGAGCCCGGCGATCCACCACAGCGACGTGAGGATGGTCAGGAGCGCGATGCGCCCGGTGGTGCGCAACGCCCGCGCCAGGGAGACCTCCCGCGAGATCCAGACCGAGTGGATGATCCACAGCACCGGGGCGAGTCCGGCGTACAGCAAGGTGGTCGCGTTGACGCTGCCGGCGAGCTGCACGACGATCGCGAACGCCGCCGGGTACCGCCAGCTGTCGCTTCGGAGTGAGCGGGCGGCGAGCGCGACCATCCACGGCATCGCGCTCCAGGCGATGAGCAGGATGGAGAGCCGCGAGGCGTACTGCAGCGTGTACGGGCTCAGCATGTAGACGAGCGCCGCCACGATCACACCGGGGCCCCGGACGTGCAGGGTGCGCAGGAGGTAGAGGACCCCGAGCCCGGCGCCGAAGAGGATCGACCCGAGCCAGAGCCGTTGGGCGACCCAGGCCGGGACGCCGAGGTTCGCGAAGACCCAGTAGAAGGGTCCGGCCGGGAACAGGTACCCGATGTTCTCGTGGGTGACGGTGCCGAGGTGGACGTCGGGTTGCCACAGGAACGGGGCCCGTGAGAGCAGGCGGCCCGGGTCGAGGTAGAGGTACTGCTTGGTGTCGACGACCACCCGCCCCGTGGCGGTGAGGATCACCGGGATGTACGCCAGCGCGGCGAGCAGCCCGTAGCCGAGCACGCGCTGGGCACGGGTGCTGCCGGTGACCTCCGGTTCGGCTGTCGACGAGCTGGTGGTCAGGGTGCTCAACGCGGCGACGACCGAGCGCGGACGCGCATTGCCTCGGCGGCCAGCACCTCCAGCACACCCAGCGCGGATGCTTCCCAGGTCATGTTCGCGGCGTGCTGCACCGCGCCGGCCGAGAGGCGGGCCCGCAGGTCGGGGTCGCGCAGGACCCGGTCGAGGCCGTCGATGAGCCCGTCGCGTCCCTCGACCAGCAGTCCGCTGCGCCCGTCATCGACCGCGTCGAGGTGGCCGGCAATGCGGGTGACGACCGCCGGGGTCCCCGCCGCGGCCGCCTCGGTGATCGTCATCCCCCAGCCTTCGCGCGCCGAGGAGCTCGCCAGGACCCAGGCCCGCTGGTAGAGGTCGACGACCTCCTCGTCGGAGATTCGACCGGGGAGGTGGATCCAGTCCTCGGCCCGCGCCGCGTGCAGCTGGGCTTCGAGGTCGTCGCGCTCGTAGCCGTCACCGGCGATGACCGCTTCGAGCGTCGGATGCCGGGTCTTCAGCTCGATGAGGGCTTCGACGAGCAGGTCGTGCCGCTTCACCGGCACGAGCCGCCCGACGGCCAGCACCAGCGGGCGCGGTGAACGGTGTCCGCCGGGACGGAAGCGGGGATCGATTCCGGGGTGCACGACCGTGACCCGCCGGGGCTGGAAGCCCATGGCGTCGACGAGCTCGCCCTTGCTCGATTCGGACGGGGTGACGATCGGCGTCTGGCGATAGAAGGGCGGCGCCAGCCGAGACTCGACGAAGTTGCCGAGCGCCGCGAGGCGGGGCGGGAGGGTCATCTGCCACATCTCGGCGTGCAGATGGTGAATGAAGGTGATGTGGGGGGTGCGAGACCACAGCGGCGAGAAGAACGGCATGCCGTTCCAGACCTCCATGAGGCCGTCGCGGCCGCCGTGCCAACCGAGCATCTCGCTGAGCGCCGCGCGGGGAAACACGAGGTAGCGGCCGGCCTTGCGGATCACCCGGTACCCGTCGCGCCACGCGACGTTGGGACGACCGGCGGCGAAGGAGGTCCGCATGGTGACCTCGAGTCCCGCTTCGGCCCAGTACCGACAGACCATCGCGGCCGAGATCTCGGAGCCGCCGGCTTCGGGATCGTCGAGATCGCGCCAGGCGAGGATGCTCACCCGGCGGAGTCCTGCCTCGGCGGCGAGGTCGCCCATTTTGGCGATGGTGGCGTCGTGGTCGGTCATCGTGGGATCGCCCGGCGCCGGCCCCGCTCGGCCTCGCGAGCCGAGCCTCAGGGCGGCTGGGGCAGCCTACGCGACCGACCCGCCTCGGCTCGGGGCGCGGTCATCGCGGGCGGTCGTCTTGGTCGGACCCGGTCCGAGGCTCCACAATGACCGGTCCGATCCACGAGGAGATCCTGTGACCGCACCCGACCCGGCTGGTTTCGACGAGGCGCTGCGCGTCGTCGCCGACGTGCGGGGCTGGATGACCGACGACCAAGCCCGTCGGCTCTGGGACCGGGCCGCGGTCGTCGCCCCGGGAGGCCAGATCGTCGAGATCGGCAGCTACCAGGGCCGCTCGGCGATCGTGCTCGCTCGTGCCGCTGCGCCCGCGGTGGAGGTCGTGGCGATCGATCCGCACGCCGGCAACGACCGGGGTCCCCAGGAGATCCACGGGACCCTGAACGAAGGGGAACGCGATCACCAGGCGTTCCGGGCCAACCTCGACCAGGCGGGGGTCGGGGACCGGGTTCGGCACGTGCGTCGCCCGTCGCAGGAGGCGACGGAGGACGTCGCGGGCCCGGTCGACCTCCTCTATATCGACGGGGCGCACCGATAC
>DAIMHT010000095.1:0-6176 GCA_036723155.1 Actinomycetota bacterium | reverse complement strand
GCCGACTACCTCACGGTGTCGCACGCTCGTCCCGGGTGGGACCGGGTGCTGACCCGGTACAACATCGAGGTGATCGTCTGGCAGCCGGGCGACCCGCTGGTGCCGCTCGTCGAGGCCAGCGGCCACTGGCGGTCGGTGTACCGCGATCACAGCCGGGTGGTCCTCGTCCGCGACGACGTGCGGACCACCTGACCGGCACGCCGTCGCGCCCCGCCGGGCGATCGGCGTGCCGGCCACGCGGATCTAGGGGCCCGAGGCGCCGCTGAGCGTGCTCCCGGCCTGGTTGAACTTCGGGCTGAGCTGGCTGCCCAGGAACAGCACCGCGCCGATGACCGCGATCGCGATCAGGCTCACCAACAGCAGGTACTCGACGAGGTTGGCGCCGCGTTCGTCCCGGTTGACCCGGGCTCGCAGCCATGTCCTGAGCACGAAGAGGTCCATCGCGCCTGCTGCGTCTCCTGCGTCCGTGCCCCGTCACGCCTGGCCTGCCGGGTTATCGGCAGGTAAAGGGAAGGTTCTTGAGCGGTTGGGTCGAACCGGGGCCGGCTCGACTCCGTAGCATCCGAGGCATGGTCATGGTGGCGCTCACCGGCGGCATCGGGTCCGGGAAGTCCACGGTCGCCGAGCGGCTGGCCCGCCGGGGGGCGGTGCTCGTGGACGCCGACGCCATCGCCCGGGAGGTCGTCGAGCCCGGCACCCCGGCCCTCGCGGCGCTCGCGGAGCGGTTCGGGGACGGGATCCTCGCCGGGGACGGCACCCTCGACCGGGGCGCGCTGGCCCGGGTGGCGTTCGCCGACGACGAGTCCCGGGCCGCGCTCGAGGGGATCACCCACCCCGCGATCAACGACGAGTTCACCCGCCGGCTCCGCGACGCCCCCGCCGACGCCATCGTGATCTGCGACGTCCCGCTGCTCGTCGAATCCACCCAGGCCCGGTCGCGGGGCTACGAGCTGGTCATCGTGGTCGAGGCGCCCCGCGACGTCCGCCTCCAGCGGCTCGAGGCCCGGGGAGTGCCTCGAGACGACGCCGAGCGGCGCATGGCGGCCCAGGCCAGCGACGAGGACCGACGGAAGCTCGCCACCTACGTCATCGACAACGGCGGTGACCTCGCCGCGCTCGAGCCCCAGGTCGACGCGGTGTGGCGCGACCTGGAACGGCGACGCGACGAGGCCGCGACCGGCTGACGCCGGCGCTGGCCGCGGCGACGCGGGCCGCCCGATGGTGTCCCAGCGCGCCGATACCATCGGCTGGTGCCCCCCATCGAGCTGATCTCGGAGTTCACCGCGTCCGGGGACCAGCCGCAGGCGATCGACGCGCTCGCCGAGGGGATCGACGCGGGGGAGCGGTTCCAGACCCTCCTCGGGATCACCGGGTCGGGCAAGTCGTTCACGATCGCCTCGGTGATCGCCCGGGTGCAGCGCCCGACGATCGTGCTCGCCCCCAACAAGAGCCTCGCCGCCCAGCTGGCCTCGGAGTTCCGGGAGCTGTTCCCCAAGAACCGGGTCGAGTACTTCGTCTCCTACTACGACTACTACCAGCCCGAGGCGTACCTCCCCACCACCGACACCTACATCGAGAAGGACTCGTCGATCAACGACGAGATCGACCGGCTCCGCCACTCGGCGACCAGCGCGCTCATGTCGCGCCGGGACGTGATCATCGTGGCGTCGGTGTCGGCGATCTACGGGCTCGGCGCCCCCGCCGAGTACGAGCGGCAGTGCCTGATCCTGGACCGGGGCGAGGAACGCGACCAGCGGGCCGTGCTGTCACGCCTGGTGGAGCTGCAGTACGAGCGCAACGACGTGGCCTTCACCCGCAACAAGTTCCGGGTCCGGGGCGACACCATCGAGGTCTTCCCCGCCTACGAGGAGCGGGCGGTGCGGGTGCAGCTCTTCGGCGACGAGGTCGAGCGCATCGCCTCCGTCGACCCGCTCACCGGTGAGGTCGTCGAGGAGCTCGAACGGATGGTGCTCTTCCCCGCGTCGCACTACGTGACCTCCGAGGAGCGGATGCACACCGCCATCGCCGGCATCGAAGCCGAGCTCGCCGACCGGCTGGCGTGGCTCGAAGGGCACGACAAGCCCCTCGAGGCGCAACGGCTCCGGATGCGCACCACCTACGACCTCGAGATGCTGCGCGAGATCGGGGTGTGCTCCGGCATCGAGAACTACTCCCGTTACCTCGACGGACGCGCCGCGGGCGAGGCGCCGTACACGCTGCTCGACTACTTCCCCGACGACTACCTCGTCGTCCTCGACGAATCACACGTCACCGTCCCCCAGCTCCACGGCCAGTACGAAGGCGACCGGTCCCGCAAGGACACCCTCGTCGACCACGGGTTCCGGCTCCCCTCGGCGATGGACAACCGGCCGTTGAAGTTCGAGGAGTTCGTCGAGAAGGTCAACCAGGTCGTGTTCCTCTCCGCCACCCCGAGCCCCTACGAGCTCGAGACCTCCGGCCGCATCGTCGAGCAGATCGTGCGCCCCACCGGGCTCGTCGACCCCGAAGTGATCGTGCGCCCCACGAAAGGCCAGATCGACGACCTCGTCGCCGAGATCCGCGAACGCGAAGGACGCGACCAGCGGGTGCTCGTCACCACCCTGACCAAGAAGATGTCCGAGGACCTCACCGACTACCTCGTCGAGCTCGGCGTCCGCGTCCGCTACCTCCACAGCGAGGTCGACACCCTGGAACGGGTCGAGATCCTCCGGTCGCTGCGACTCGGCGAGTTCGACGTCCTCGTCGGGATCAACCTGCTCCGGGAAGGCCTCGACCTCCCCGAGGTGTCGCTGGTCTCGATCCTCGACGCCGACAAGGAAGGCTTCCTGCGCTCCGCTACGTCCCTGATCCAGATGATCGGCCGGGCCGCCCGCAACGTCGACGGGCAGGTCGTCATGTACGCCGACCAGGTCACCGACTCGATGCGCAAGGCCATCTCGGAGACGAACCGGCGCCGCCAGCGCCAGCTCATCTACAACCAAGAGCACGGGATCGACCCCCAGACCATCCGCAAGAAGGTCACCGACATCCTCGAGATGGTCCGGGCCCGCGACGTCGGCGACGACGCCCCCGCGGCCCGAGGCCGGGGACGGCGGGGGCGGGCCCCCGCCCGCTCCGCGGTGTTCGACCTCGCCGGGGTCGCCCCCGACGAGCTCGGCCGGCTCATCCAGACCCTCCAAGAGGAGATGCACGAGGCGGCCAAAGACCTCCGCTTCGAGGAAGCCGCCCGGCTCCGCGACGAGATCACCGAGCTGCGCCGCGAGCTCCGCGCCGTCAGCTGAGACGAACATCCGTTCGTAGCCGCCGGCCGCCCGGTACGATGGGTCAGTGGCGGAGCCGATCACGACCACCGATCTGACGATCCGTGGGGCGCGGGAGCACAACCTCAAAGACATCGACGTCCGCCTCCCGCGCGACGAGCTGATCGTCTTCACCGGCCTGTCGGGCTCGGGGAAGTCGTCCCTCGCGTTCGACACCATCTACGCCGAAGGGCAACGCCGGTACGTCGAATCGCTCTCCGCGTACGCCCGGCAGTTCCTCGGCCAGATGGACAAGCCCGACGTGGACTTCATCGAGGGGCTCTCCCCGGCGATCTCCATCGATCAGAAGTCGGCGGGACGCAACCCGCGATCGACCGTCGGGACCATCACCGAGATCTACGACTACCTGCGGCTCCTCTACGCGCGCATCGGGGTGCCGCACTGCCCCAACTGCGGTCGGGTCATCACCCGCCAGACCCCCCAGCAGATCGTCGACCGGGTCCTCGAGCTGCCCGACGGCACCCGCTTCCAAGTCCTCGCGCCGGTGGTACGCGGCCGCAAAGGTGACTACGACGCGTTGCTGAAGGAGCTCTCGACGCAAGGGTTCACGCGGGCCCGCGTCGACGGGGAGCTCCACGAGCTCGGCCGCGACCTCCCGTCGCGGCTGGCCCGCTACGAGCAGCACACCATCGAAGTCGTCGTCGACCGGCTGGTGCGACGCGCCGGAATCGAACGGCGGCTCACCGATTCGCTCGAGACCGCGCTGCGCCTCGCCGAAGGCGTCGCCGAGGTCGAGATCGTCCCCCGCGACGACGCCGGCACCGGGACGGCCGGTGAGGAGACCGAGACGCTCACGTTCTCGGAGCATCTGGCGTGCAGCCACTGCGGCCTGTCGTTCGAGGAGCTCGCGCCCCGCAACTTCTCGTTCAACTCGCCGTACGGGGCCTGTGAGCGGTGCGACGGGCTCGGCACCCGCTTCGAGGTCGACGCCGAGCTCGTCGTCAACGACGAGGATCTCAGCCTCGCCGAAGGGGCCATCGCCCCGTGGTCCGGGTTCCGGAGCCGGTACTTCGACCGGGTCCTCGAAGCCGTCGCCGACGAGTACGACTTCGACATCGACAAGCCGTGGAAGCGGCTGCGCAAGCGCGACCGGCAAGCGGTCCTGTTCGGGACCGGGTCCCGGGCGGTGCACGTCCAGTACCAGAACCGGTACGGGCGGCGCCGCTCGTACCACACCCCATTCGAAGGCGTCGTCCCGTGGCTCGAGCGGCGCCACTCCGAAGCCGAGAGCGACCGGTCCCGGGAGCAGATCGAGGGCTACATGCGGGAGGTGCCGTGCCCGCAATGCGGCGGCGCCCGACTCCGCCCCGCGTCGCTCGCGGTCACCGTCGGTGGGCTCAACATCTACGAGCTCGGGGAGCTGTCGATCCGCAAAGCCGCGGCGTTCCTCGCCGACATCGAGCTGTCGGAACGGGACCGGCTCATCGCGGAGCAGGTCCTCAAGGAGGTCAACGAGCGGCTGCGGTTCCTCCTCGACGTCGGGCTCGACTACCTCAGCTTGAACCGGGCGTCGGGGACCCTGGCCGGAGGCGAGGCGCAACGCATCCGGCTGGCGTCCCAGATCGGCAGCGGCCTCGTCGGCGTCCTCTACGTCCTCGACGAACCCTCCGTCGGGTTGCACCAACGCGACAACCAGCGGCTCGTCGACACCCTGGTCCGACTCCGCGACCTCGGCAACACCGTCATCGTCGTCGAGCACGACGAGGAGACCATCCGCGTCGCCGACCACATCGTCGACATCGGGCCCGGCGCGGGAGAGCACGGCGGCGAGATCGTCGCCGCCGGGACCCTCGACACCATCCTCGGCGAGCCCCGATCGATCACCGGCCAGTACCTGTCCGGGGAACGGTCGATCGCGGTGCCGGACCGGCGACGCGAGCCCGGCGACGCCTGGCTCGTCGTCCGGGGCGCCCGGGAGCACAACCTCCAGAACCTCGACGTCGGCTTCCCGCTCGGGTGCTTCGTCGTCGTGTCCGGGGTCAGTGGGAGCGGCAAGTCGACGCTGGTGAACGACATCCTCTTCCACGCGCTCATGCAGCGCGTGTACCGGTCCCGGACCGTCCCCGGCCGCCACAAGACCGTGGAAGGCGCCGAGCACCTCGACAAGGTCATCAACATCGACCAGTCGCCGATCGGGCGGACCCCCCGGTCGAACCCGGCGACGTACACCGGCGTGTTCGACAAGATCCGGGCCCTCTTCGCGGCGACGCACGAGGCGAAGGTCCGCGGGTACCTGCCGGGCCGGTTCTCGTTCAACGTCAAGGGGGGCCGCTGCGAGGCGTGCGCCGGGGACGGGACCATCAAGATCGAGATGCACTTCCTCCCCGACGTGTACGTGCCGTGCGAGGTCTGCAAGGGGGCGCGCTACAACCGCGACACGCTCGACATCACCTTCAAGGGCAAGAACATCGCCGAGGTCCTCGGCCTCTCCATCGAGGACGGGCTCGAGTTCTTCGCCAACCAGCCGACCATCGCCCGGCACCTCCAGACCCTCTTCGACGTCGGCCTCGGGTACGTGCGGCTCGGTCAGCCGGCACCCACCCTCTCCGGCGGTGAGGCGCAGCGGGTGAAGCTCTCCTCGGAGCTGGGCAAGCGCGCCACCGGCCGCACCATCTACATCCTCGACGAGCCCACCACCGGGCTGCACTTCGAGGATGTGCGCCGCCTCCTCGGTGTCCTCACCCGCCTCGTCGACGCCGGCAACACCGTGCTGGTCATCGAGCACAACCTCGACGTGGTCAAGAGCGCCGACTGGATCGTCGACCTCGGTCCCGAAGGCGGCGACGGCGGCGGGCGGGTCCTCGCCGAAGGACCCCCCGAGCACGTCGCCAAGACCGCCGAGAGCCACACCGGCCG
>DAIMHT010000094.1:3715-6226 GCA_036723155.1 Actinomycetota bacterium | reverse complement strand
GTCCTCGCCCCCGACCGCGACGAGCAGCGCCACCTCGCGGCGGCGGCCCGGGCCGAGGGCCGGGCGGTCATCGAGCTGCGCGGCGACGACCCCGACGCCGTTCGCACCGCGGCCTGGCGCGAGGCGCGCCGCGGTGCCGCCATCATCATCGGCGGGCGCGTCGCGGTGTTCGCCCCGGTACCGGACCTGCAGGCGGTCGTCGTCCTCGACGACGCCGACGAAGCGCTCTCCGACGAGCGCGCGCCCACGTGGCACGCCCGCGACGTGGCCCACGAACGGGCCCGCCGGGCCGACGCCGCCCTGACGATCGTGTCCCCGGCCCCCACCGTCGACGCCGCGGTCCTGAGCACCGCGACGACGAGCTTGCCGGACGCCACCCGACGCGCCGGCTGGCCTCTGGTCGAGGTGGTCGACCGGCGCGCCGAGCCCCCGGGGCTGGGGCTGCTCGGCGAGCGGCTCGCCACCGCGTTGCACACGGTCCTCGCGGAGGAACGACGCGCCCTGTGTGTCCTGAACCGGAGGGGACGAGCGCGACTGCTCATCTGTCGCCAGTGCGGCGCACCGGCCCGCTGCGAGCAGTGCGGCACCGCGATGGTCGAGACCGACGGCGGCCTCGCGTGCCCCCGCGGGGACGAGACCCGTCCCTTCGTCTGCGCCGAGTGCGGCGCCGGCGACCTCCGCGCCGCTCGTCCCGGGGTCAAGCGGCTCCGCGACGACCTGGCCGCCCTCCTCCCGCGGGCCCGGGTCAGCGTCGCCGAACGGGGGGTGGACGCCGACGACGACGCCGACGTGGTGGTCGGCACCGAGGCCGCGCTCCACGGTGATCCCGCTCGGGGCCGGCCGGTCGGTCTGGTGGCGTTCCTCGACTTCGACCAGGAGCTCCTCGCGCCTCGGTTCCGGGCCGACGAGCAGGCCTTGTGGCTCTTGGTCCGCGCCGCGCGTCTCTGCGGGGATCGACGGTCGGGATCACGGGTCCTGGTGCAGACCCGCGTCCCCGACCACGAGGTGCTCGCCGCGGCCCGCACCGGCGACCCCATGCCGGTCGTCGACGCCGACACCGCGCGCCGCCGAACCCTGGCCTTCCCTCCGTTCGGGGGCCTCGCCGCCCTCGACGGGGACGACGCCGCGGTCGCCGCGGCGATCCCGCTCCTCCGAGCGCAGCTCGAAGTCCTCGGCCCTGTCGACGGGCGCGCGCTGCTCCGCGCCGCGTCGCCGACCGCGCTCGCCAACGCGCTCGCCGCGACCGACCTGACCCCCGCCCGGGCGCTCGGCCGGCTGCGGGTGGACGTCGACCCGCAACGGGTGTGAACTGCTCCGTCGACGCCCGATCGTGAGCCCCGCCGTGGACGAACAACGTCTCATCTTTCTCGCCCTCTGGGTCCGGGATCTGGAGCGGTCGGTGGCCTTCTACCGCGACGCGCTCGGCGTGCCGCTCCACGAGGGCTTCAACGAACCGCAGGGCGACCCGTGGATCGACGGACGCCACTTCGAGCACTCGTGGCGTGACGGGGCGTACTTGCACTTCGCGCTCTTCCCCGCCCGCGACGACGGTGTCCCGACGACCGGGGCGGAGATCTCGTTCTCGACCGCGGACGCCGACGCCACACACGCGGAGCTCGTCGCGAAGGGGGTCCCCGTCGTGCACGAGCCCCGGACGTGGGCGAGCGCCGGGCTGCGGATCGCTCGCTACCACGACCCAGACGGGAACGTGGCCGCGTTCACCGAACGGATCTGACGAGCACCGAGCGCACCGCGACCCGCCCAATCGCGGAAGGCCACTGGTATCCTGGAAAAGTGAACACGTTCGCGATCCGCATGTTCGGTGATCCCGTGCTGCGCCAACCGGCACGCGAGGTCACCGACCTGAACGGGGAGCTGGCGCGTCTGGTCGACACGATGATCGAGACCATGCACGAGGCGCACGGGGTCGGCCTCGCCGCACCGCAGGTCGGGGTCCAGAAGCGCCTCTACACCTATGACATCGGTGACGGCGACGACGCCGCGGTGCTCATCAACCCCGAGATCGTCGACTCCCGTGACGAGTGGACCTACGAAGAAGGCTGCCTGTCCGTCCCCGGCCTCGCGTTCGACATCGTGCGACCCAAGGTCGTCACCGTGCGCGGCGTCGATCTCGACGGGAACGAGGTCGTGATCGAAGGCGACGAGCTGATGGGCCGGCTCATCCAACACGAGATCGACCACCTCGACGGCGTCCTCCTCTTGGAGCGCCTCGACCCCGAGCGCCGCCGCGAGGCCCTGCGCGAGCTCCGCACCCGCGCCTTCGACGGTGTCGCCCCCGTCGGGAGCGATCACCGCCTGTAAGCCGCCCCCAGTGCGACTCGCCTTCTTCGGCACGCCCGCCGCCGCCGTCCCGGTCCTCCACGCCCTCGTCGACGCCGGCCACGAGGTCGCGTTCGTCGTCACCCAACCCGAACGACGCCGAGGCCGCGGCGGCGCGCTGGTCCGCAGCCCGGTCCACGCCGCCGCCGACGACCTCGGCCTCCCGGTGCG
>DAIMHT010000094.1:0-3615 GCA_036723155.1 Actinomycetota bacterium | reverse complement strand
CGGCTCATCACCCTCGGCACCCCGGCGCTGCTCGACGTGCTCGCCGAGCTCCCCACACTCGAACCCGAGCTCCAAACTGGCGAGCCCACCTACGCGGACAAGCTCGCGGTCGACGAGTTCCACCTCGACCCCTCCCGCCCCGCCGAGGATCTGGCGCGGCTGGTGCGCGCCGGCAACCCCCGACCGGGGGCCTGGATGCTCGTCGACCAGCACCGGGTGAAGGTCCTGCGCGCCCACCCCGAGCCGGGGACGTCACCGGATGGGTCGGGTCCCGCGGTGGTGTGGCCCGGCGCCGCGCTCGTGACCGCCACCGGCCCGCTCGCCCTCGACGAGGTGCAGGTCGAAGGCCGGCGACCGATGAGCGGCGACGCCTGGCTCGCCGGCTACCGGGCGAAGCAGGTCCGGCTGCCGGTCACGTGAGCACCGCCCGCGAGGTGGCACGCGACGTGCTCCTCCGCGTCGAGGACGGCGCGTACTCCAACCTGGTCCTCCCCGAGATGTTGCGCCGCACCGGCCTCAGCGCGCGCGACCGGGCCTTCGTCACCGACCTCGTCTACGGGACCCTGCGCGCCCGACGCCGACTCGACGACCGTCTCGCCACCCACCTGCGGCGCCCGCTCGACGAGCTCGACCCCCCGGTGCGCGCCGCGTTGCGCCTCGGCGCGTACCAGCTCGAGGCCGGCGTCGCCCCGCACGCCGCGGTGGGGGAGACCGTCGCGGTCACACCGCCGCGTGCCCGGGGCTTCGTGAACGGGGTCCTGCGCTCCCTCTCCGCGACCGGGCCGCCGTTCCCGACCGCGGACGAGCCCGGCGTCGCCCTGTCGTACCCCGACTGGATCGTCGAGCGGCTCACGACCGATCTCGGCGCCGACGACGCCCGCGCCGCCCTCAAGGCCCAGAACGAGGTCCCCGTCCTCACGTTGCGGCCCAACCCACTGCGGACCGGACCGGCGGCGCTCGCCGCGGAGCTCACCGCGAGCGGGGCGAGCGTCCTCCCGGGCCGGCTCGTCCCGGACGCGGTGGGGGTCCGCGGCGCCGGTGACACCGCGGTCCTGGCGTCGGTGCGCGACGGCCGCGCCACCCCCCAGGACGAAGCCAGCCAAGCCGTCGTGGCCCTCGTCGACGCGAAGCCCGGCGACCGGATCCTCGACGTCGCCGCCGCCCCCGGAGGGAAGGCGACCGCCCTCGGGGAACGAGTCGGCGACGGGCTCGTCGTCGCGCTCGACATCCATCCCGGACGGCTCCGCCTCGTCGGCGACGCGACGCGGCGCCTCGACCTCACCACGGTGCGATCGGTCCTCGCCGACGGACGCCACCCGCCGGTGCAGCCGGCGCGGATGGACCGGGTCCTCGTCGACGCGCCCTGCTCCGGGCTCGGTGTGCTCCGCCGCCGCCCCGAGGCCCGCTGGCGGGTCGGGGAGCCCCCGGCCGAGCTCGTCGACCTGCAAGCCGCGCTGGTCCTCGCGGCGGCCCCGACGGTGCGACCGGGCGGACGCCTCCTCTACTCGGTGTGCACCCTCACCGCGGTCGAGACCACGGGCGTCGCGGCCCGGGTCCTCGACGCGCTCGGCGCCGACTTCGAGGTCCTCGACCCGCCACCGGCGCCGTGGCGACCGTGGGGACCGGGTGCGCTGCTCCTGCCGCACGCCGCCGGCACCGACGGGATGTTCGTCCTCGCGTTGCGCCGGGTGCCCGGACCGACGGGACCCGGGCGGTAGCGTCGTCGCGTGTCCGGCCAGAAGCTCGCGCCGTCGATCCTCTCCGCCGACTTCGCCCGGCTCGGTGACGAGGTCACCACGGTCACCCCCGAAGCGGACCTCCTCCACGTGGACGTCATGGACGGCCACTTCGTCCCCAACCTGACCATCGGGCCGCCGGTCGTCGCGTCGCTGCGCCGCCACACCGACCTGTTCCTCGACTGTCACCTCATGATCGACAACCCGGGCGAGCTCCTCGCCGACTTCGCCGACGCGGGCGCGAACCGCTGCATCGTCCACGTCGAGCTCGGCGACCCCCGACCGCTCTTCGACGACCTGCGCCACCGCGAGGTCCAAGTCGGCTTGGCGCTCAGCCCCGAGACTCCCTTCGCCGCCGCGACGCCGTACCTCACTGACATCGACCTGCTGCTGATCATGAGCGTGCATCCCGGATTCGGCGGCCAGCGGTTCATCGTCGACGTCCTCGACAAGGTGCGCGCCGCCCGCGAGATCATCGACCGCGACCATCTCCCGCTCGAGATCGAGATCGATGGTGGCATCCACACCGACACCGCGCCCCTGGCGGCGTCCGCCGGGGTCGACATCCTCGTCGCTGGGAGCGCCATCTTCGGCGCCCCCGAACCGCTCGTCGCGGCCCGAGCCTTGCGCGAAGCGGCGTGGCCGACCGCGGCGTGACGCTGGCCGCCAAGGTCCTCACCGTCTCCGACGGCGTCGCCGACGGCACCCGCGACGACCGCTCCGGACGTGCCCTCACCGAGCGGCTCACCACCGCCGGGTTCGACGTCGTCGAGCACCGCGTCAGCCCCGACGGGGTCGACGCCGTCGCGACCGCGCTCCGGGACCTGACCGACGGCTTCACCGGCCTCGTCGTGACCACCGGCGGGACCGGCTTCGGGCCCCGGGACCTCACCCCCGAAGGCACCCTCGCCGTCCTCACCCGGGAAGCTCCCGGCCTCGCCGAGGCCATGCGCCGCGCCAGCGACGCCGACGGGCGCGGCTTCGGGATGCTCTCCCGGGGGGTGTGCGGCACCACCGGCACCGCGCTGGTCTGCAACCTGCCCGGATCCTCCTCCGGGGCCCTCGAGTGCCTCGACGCCGTCCTCCCCGTCGTCCCCCACGCCCTCGACCTCCTCGGCGGCGGCCACCCCCACTGATCCCCCCGCACCCCCCACCGGACTAGAACACGTTTCAATTCGCGTGGGAACGGGCTAGAATTGGGGCGATATCGAACAGCCCTCGGGATGTGGGTGTAAGTCCCGACCGGCGGTAGCCGACGAGCAGGCTCCGGTCCGCTCGCCGGGAGCCCGCGAGCCCACGGCCACCTGTCGTGGCGCTGATCCGGTTCAACGCCGGAGCCGACGGTGAGAGTCCGGATGGGAGAGGGTGCGCTGGCCGTCGCGCGCCCGGTCCTGCCCGTCCCCGGGGCGGAAGGGACCGAGGTGGACGACACGGAGGCGATGACCCGGGCGATCACCATCGCCGAGCCCGTCCGCCGCCGCACGCCCCCGAACCCCTGGGTCGGCTGCGTCCTGCTCCAAGACGGCCAGGTGGTGGGGGAGGGCGCCACGTCCCCGCCCGGCGGCGCCCACGCCGAGGCCGCGGCCCTCACCGCCGCCGGCGAGCAGGCCCGCGGCGCCACCGCGTACGTCACCCTCGAGCCGTGCGCCCACCAGGGCCGCACCGGGCCCTGCGCTACCGCCCTGATCGACGCCGGCGTCGCCCGGGTTGTCCTCGCGCTCGAGGACCCCGACCCCCTCGTCCGGGGTCGGGGCATCGAGACGCTGCGCGCCGCCGGGGTCACCGTCGACGTCGGACTCGGTGCCGACGCCACCCGCCGGTCCCTCGCCCCGTACCTCCACCACCGGCGCACCGGCCGGGCCCTGGCCGTCGCCAAGCT
>DAIMHT010000093.1:0-6258 GCA_036723155.1 Actinomycetota bacterium | reverse complement strand
GTCGCGGTCCTGCGCGACACTGACGCCTCGACTGGCTCGTACCGGAGGCTCGGTGTCGACCACTGACGTCCCCGGGTCTCCCTCCCGGTACCGCAAGCTCTCGGTGATCGTGCCCGTCTTCAACGAGCGCAACACCGTCGCCGAGATCGTCCGTCAGATGCGCGCCGTCGACCTCCCCGTCGAGCGCGAGATCGTCATCGTCGACGACGGAAGCGGCGACGGCACCCGAGACGTCCTGTCCCAGCTCGCCGATTCCACCGTCCACGTCGTCCTGCACCCCCACAACCGCGGCAAAGGCGCCGCCATCCGGACCGGGCTGGCCCAGGTCACCGGAGACCTGGTCCTGATCCAAGACGCGGACCTCGAATACGACCCCGACGACTGGCCCAAGCTGCTGGCCCCGATCCTCAAGGGTCGAGCCCAGGTCGTCTACGGATCCCGGTTCACCGGGGAGCGTCGGAACATGCTGTTCCTGCACTGGATCGGCAACCGGTTCTTGTCGCTGCTCACCAACGTGCTCTACAACACGACCCTCTCCGACATGGAGACCTGCTACAAGCTGTTCGACCGCGAGCTCATCGACAGCATCGACCTTCGATCAGAGCGGTTCGACTTCGAACCCGAGATCACCGCCAAGATCCTCCGCCGAGGCATCCGCATCTACGAGGTCCCGATCTCGTACTCGGGCCGAGAGTTCGACGAAGGCAAGAAGATCACCTGGCGGGACGGCGTGGTCGCGGTCAAGACCTTGGTGAAGTACCGGTTCCTCAAGTAGCGACCCGCCCCGCCAACCGAGATCGGAGGCGCCCCCGAACGTTGTGGGGACGTGCCTCCGCCGGAATCGTCGCCCGGTCGCGCTGACGTCCCCGCGGCCGATCCGAGCCCCGACGTCCGATCGCGCCATCGGGCAGTCCCGAGGCGGCCCATCTTTCCTTTCGAATCCGTCCACCTGTATGGTCGGCCCAGGAAGGGAAGGTGTCGGACACCCAGGGGGAAGGTGTGACCGAGACCCGGCGTTTCACATACCAGCCGGCCCTCGACGGGCTGCGGGCGCTCGCGGTCGCGTCCGTCATCGCCTACCACCTCAACGCCAACGCCGCCCGCGGTGGATTCCTCGGCGTCGACACCTTCTTCGTGCTGTCGGGGTTCCTCATCACCTCGCTGCTGATCGGGGAATGGGGCGCGAGCCGCACCATCGACCTCGCCAAGTTCTGGCTCCGCCGCGCCCGCCGGCTGCTCCCCGCGCTCCTGCTCGTCCTGTTCGCCGTCGCCGTCTACGCCGCGGTCAGCGCCCCCGCCACCCAGCTCAACCAGATCCGAGGCGACGGGCTCGCCACCCTCTTCTACGGGGCGAACTGGCGGTTCATCGCGTCGGGGCAGTCGTACTTCACCCTCTTCACCGACGCGTCCCCGCTGCGCCACATGTGGTCGTTGGCGATCGAGGAGCAGTTCTACCTGGTCTGGCCGCTGATCGCGTTCGCGTGCCTGCGCCTCGCTCGGGGTCGCCACTGGCTGCTCGCCACGGTGTGCGTCGTCGGGACCGCGGCGTCGGCGTTGACGATGGCGTCGCTGTACCAGCGCGCTGACCCCTCGCGCGCGTACTACGGGACCGACAGCCGAGCGCAGCTGCTGCTCGTCGGCTGCCTGCTCGCGTTGGTGCTGGCCCGCTGGTCACCGGCGACGGCCCGAGCCCGGACCGCGGTCAGCGTCGCCGGGGTCGCCGGCATCGCCTACTGCGTCTTTGCGTGGACCCAGATCACCGACACCGCCCCGTGGATGTACCGCGGCGGCTATCTCCTCTTCGGCGTCGCGGTCGCGGCGGTGATCACCTCCGCGATCCAGCCGGGACGGTTCCCGGTCCGCGCCATCCTCTCCACCGCGCCGCTGGTCTGGGTCGGGCGCATCTCGTACGGCCTGTATCTCTGGCACTGGCCGGTGATCGTCATCTGCTCACCGGACCGCACCGGCCTCAACGGCTGGGAGCTGACCGTGTTCCGGCTCGCGCTCACGCTCGGGATCGCGACGCTGTCCTACTACCTGGTCGAGCTCCCCATCCGGGAAGGCCGCCTGTTCCGGCGCCGGTTCCGGGTCGCGATCCCCACCGCGTTCGTCGGGGCCGGCGTCGCGGTGATGGTGGCGACCGCCGGCGCGGCACCGCTCCCCGCGTACCTGCAAGGGGCCACCCATGTGGTGAAAGCCGCGGGCGAGTCGACGCACGCCAAGGCCGCGATGCCGGCACCGTCGGTCGCGACGCCGAGCGGCGTGCCCGCGGGCCCGCCCCGCCGGCTGCTGCTCGTCGGCGACTCGCTCGCGGTGAGCCTCCTGCCGGGGCTCGAGCAGGTCACGGCCCCCGCCGGGGTCGAGCTCATGTCGCGTGCCGTGTCGGGGTGCGGCCTGGTCGCCGGCCTACCCCTCGACCCCAAAGAGCAGCCGTACCCGTGGAGCGCAGCCTGCGACACCAACATCCCGAAGATCGAAGCCACCGCAGTCCGCGAGACCCAGCCTGATGTGGTCATGTGGCTGAGCGGGTCATGGGACGAGCGGGATCGCATCGTCGGCGGCAAGACCGTCAAGCTCGGGTCCAAGAGCGGGGACCGTGTCGTCACCCAGCTCATCGACGAAGCCGCGCAACGATTGACCGCCAACGGTGCCCGGCTGGTGATCGTCACGCTCGCCCCCGACGCGCCCGGCACCCAGCTCGCGGCCGACCCGCTCCGCAACCGCCGGCTGGCGCAGCTCAACCGGCTGCTCCGCAGTTACGCCGCCGCGCACCGCATCCCGGTCACCGATCTTCGATCGATCGTGTGTCCTCGCACCCCCGCCGGGAAGCCCTGTCCCCGGATGGTGCACGGCATCCTGCTCCGACCCGACGGCTACCACTTCGACGTTGCCGCGTCACGGTTCGTCGCCGAACGGCTGCTGCCCCACGTGCTGAGCCCGGTGGCGTCGGCGGTCTCCACGACCGCGCGGTCGGTCAAGAAGTAGCGCCGCGCCGACGCCCGCCCCGTGGTCGTGGCGACGGGCGCGGCTAGGGCGGTGGGGGAGTGGACGCGACCTCGCGCAGGCGGGGCACGAGCCAGCGCACCACGAGCTCGGCCGCGGGGCCGATGTAGTGCATCCCGTCCTCGCGGAGCGTGATGCCGTCGATCACGCCGATGCAGTGGTTCTGGGGGCACACCAGGGTCTTGAGATCCGTGGTGTGGGCCCCCGCGACCTGGTTGGCGGCCCGGAGCTCGACCGTGCGGATGCACTCGTCGCGGGCCGCGAAGTCACCCCCGAACGAGGGCGCCGGCAACGCCAGCGCGACCCGCGCGCCTGCGCCGGTGAGCGCCGACAGCCCTTCGACGAGCTGGCGCTCGAACCACTGGTCGTACGCCGCGTCGCACGGATGCAACCACTGGCCGTTGATCTGCCAGTCGCCGACGACCTGGCCGGCCAGGGACACGAACGCGACGTCGGGTCGGTCCTGGGCGACCTGCGTCGCCCACGCGGTGCTGCAGTCGATTCCGGCCGGGGTGATCGTCCCGTCGGGGAGGCGGTGCGCGGTGGCGCCGTGCTCCAGGGCGCAGCCCACCGCGGTCCGATCGGTGGCGCTGAACCCGAGTGGTCCGCTCAGGCTCTGGAACGCGGGCATCAGCCGGAACGCGATCGAATCGCCGGTGACCATCACCTTGAACGGCTGGGACGGCACGCTCGACGTCGTGGTCGCTCCGGCCGTGGTTGGCGATCCGGGCTGGGCGGCCGCGGTGAGGTGCCGCAACGCCGCCACCGGGTCGGTATGGGGCGCGGGCGGGGGGATCGTGGCGACGACGACGATCGCCGCGGTGGCGGCCATCGCCGCCGGCGCGAGCACCCGGATGCGCCAGCCCTTGAGGGCGCCGTGTCGGATCGGCGCTTCGACGAGGTAATAGCTGGCGACCGCGACGGCCAGCGTGATCGAGACCTGGACCGCCGTCAGCGGCCAGCCGGTCAGCCCCACCCGGGACGAGTCCGCGACGAGGTAGACCGGCCAGTGCCACAGGTACACGCCGTACGAGATCACGCCGAGTGCCCGGAGCGGACGGAACGAGAAGATCCGGGCCACGAGTCCGGGACGCGGGTGCGCGGCCGCCGCGATGACCAGCCCCGCGGCGAGGGAACACGCCAGGAGCAGCCCCTGGTACACCGCGGGTGTCGTCCCCGACAGGCGAAGCCACGCCCACGCCAGGAAGCCGAGGCTCGCGACCCCAACGCCTTCGAGCGCCGCGCGTGCGCCCCGCACCTGCGTCCAGCCCCGTGTCGCCACCAGCGCCGCGAGCGCCGCGCCGATCAGGATCGACGAAGCGCGGGTGTCGGTCCCGAGGTACACCCGCTGCGGATTCGCTCCCGGGTGGTACAGCACGAGCATCGCCGCGAACGACGCCGTGATGCCGATCAGCGCCACGGCCAGGACCCGACGGGGCTCCCGACGCCAGGCCAGCAGCGCGACGACCACGATCGGCCACACCAGATAGAACTGCTCCTCGATCGCCAGGCTCCAGGTGTGCTCCAACGGTGACGGGGCGCGGAACAAGTCCCAGTACGACTGGCCCTGCCCGATCTGATGCCAGTTCGCCACGTAGCCGAGCGTCGCGAGCCCGTCGCTGCGGATCTGGGCCAGTTCCCGAGGTGCGGCCCACACCACCGCGTACACACCGACGCCGATCAGGACCAGGAACAACGCCGGGAGGAGCCGGCGGCCCCGCCGCGCCCAGAACGCCGACAACGAGATCCGATCGCGTCGGGCCCGCTCGGCGAGCAGCAGCGACGTGATGAGGAAGCCCGAGAGGACGAAGAAGAGGTCGACGCCGAGCCAGCCCCCCGCCAGATGCCCGGCGTGGAAGAGCAGCACCGCCGCGACCGCTGCGCCGCGCAGGCCGTCCAACGCGGGAATGTGGCGGCGCGCCCGCCCGCGGCCCGCCGCGTCGACCCGACCCGAAGGTCGACGCATGGCCACGATGGAACCCCCCTCGTCAATGACGTCCGACGTCCGCGGCGGGCCGGTCAGGATCCGACGCTCCCGACCCCTGCCGTGCGGACGCCGACACCAGTTTGGCCCGCGGGGTGGGTCGTGAGGGCATCGACCGCTCGGTGGGGAAACGAAGCACCCCGGTAGGCTTTCGCCGATGTTGTGGTTCGAGCGCCAGATCGTCGCGACGCTCATGAGCCCGACCGTCGACGAGCGGTGGCGAGACGAGATCGAAGCGTTCGTCGACGGTTCGCTGCGCTCCATGCCCGAGTACCTGCGCGCCGGCGTGAGTCTCGAATCGCTCGCGTTCGGGGCCTGGCCCGCGGTCCAGCGAGCCCTGGGCCGCCTCGATCCCACGTCGCTCGAGCGCCAGGTGGAGCGGTGGAAGACGAGCCGGTTCGATCCCGTCCGCCAGTACGTCCGGATGCTCCAGTCCTTGGTCCTCTTCGCGGAGAACGAGCTGGTTCCGGAGCCGACGTCGTGACCAACCTCGACACTGACGTGCTCATCATCGGCTCCGGTGCCGGTGGCGCGGTGACCGCCGCGACCTTGGCCCGGGCCGGCCGCGCCGTCACCGTCGTCGAAGAGGGCCCCTGGATCGACCCCGACGCCATGGAGCCGTTCTCGCTCGACGAGATGGTGGCCAAGTACCGCCACCGGGGCTTGGCCGCCGCGCTCGGCGCGCCCGGCATCGCGTACGCCGAAGGACGCTGCGTCGGTGGCAGCACCGAGATCAACAGCGGTCTGTATCACCGGCTTCCCGCGGATCTGGCCGAGGAATGGCGCCGCTCGTACCAGATCGACGAGTTCACGCCCGCGGTGCTCGACCGGTACGCCGCCGCCATCGAGTCCGAGCTGTCGGTGTCCAAGCTCCCCGGCGCGCCGCCGCCGTCCTCGGCGGTGCTGGAGCGCGGCGCCACGAAGCTGGGGTGGCGCGCGGTCGAGTTCCCACGGGTGTTTCCCTACGACGAGGAGCGGGGACGCGCGGTCAAGCAGACCATGGCCCGCACCCTGGTGCCCCAGGCCGTCGAGGCGGGAGCTCGCGTCATCCCGGACTGCACCGTCGTTCGACTGCTCCGCGACGGCGACCGCATCCTCGGCGCGCGGTGCCGCCGCCGGCATTCCGGCGAGACCGACGAGCCCGTGACGATCCGCGCCGAGCATGTCTTCGTCTGCGGCGGGACGATCCAGTCCCCCGCGCTGCTGCAACGCAGCGGAATCCGATACCGGATCGGGGTCGGGCTGAAGCTCCACCCGACGATCAAGATCGC
>DAIMHT010000092.1:2140-6306 GCA_036723155.1 Actinomycetota bacterium | reverse complement strand
GCGCGCCCGACGTCGCGACACAGACGTCGTGGGCGGCGACCTGTCGGGTACCGCCCCGCCCTTGCACTTGCAGCACGGCTTCAGCCACCGTGTTCATGCCGTGGAGGTACCCCTCGGCGAGGAGGCCTCCGTGGGTGTTGACGGGGAGGGCACCGCCGGGGGCGGTGGTCCCGGCGCGCATGAACGCGCCCGCGCCACCCCGCTCGCAGAGCCCGAGCCCCTCGAGACCCATCAGCACCGTGCTCGTGAAGCAGTCGTAGATCTCCGCCAGCTCAACGTCAGCCGGGCCCACGCCGGCCCGACGGAACAGGTCGTCACGGAGAAGACTCGTGTAGTTGCGCGTGTAGTCGGACCAGAGCAGGTGATCACCGATGTCGAGGCCGGGTCGCGGCCCCGCCCGGTAGGCGCTGGCGGCGACAACCGCGGGGGGATGGCGGAGGTCTCGGGCCCGTTCCAGTGAGGTGACCAGGACTGCACACGCGCCGTCGACCTCGATCGTGCAGTCGTCGGCGCGGAACGGCTCGACCACGAACGGGGCCGCCAGGTGCTCCGCCACGGTCAGCGGCTCGCGCTTGAGGGCCCGGTCGTTCGGCCCCGCCCAGCGGCGTTGGGTCGACGCGACGGCGGCGAGGTCCGCTTCGTCTTGCCCGGTTTCGAGGAGGAAGCGGCGGGCCCACATTGCGACGTACATGAGGTAGGCGTCGTAGCCGATCGGATACCGGTACTGGCCGCCCGCGCCGGCGAACGGCATGGTCCCCACCCTCGGGCCCGACCGGCCGTTGAGCGCGCGGAAGACGAGGACGTAGTCGGCCTGGCCGGCGCTGACCGCGGCGGCGGCTTGCCCGACGAGGTAGCACGGCGCTTGGCCTCCCAGCTGGGCGTCGAGGACGTACCCCAAGCCCGGCAGGGCCAGCCCGGTCGCGACCGCCACCGCGGGCACCGAGTCGTGCATGAGCATGAAGCTCGCGATCCCATCGACCTGCTGGGTGTCGATCCCGGCGTCGGCGACCGCGTTCCGGCACGCCTCCAAGGCCTGGTCGAGCACGCTGCGACCCGACCGTCTCGTGAACGGCGTGTACCCGACGCCGGCGACCGCGGCCGGCGCCGATCCCGGCGTCACGACCCCACCCGGAAGCGCAGCTCGGTCCACGACCCGTGGTCGACGTAGCGGCCACGGACCGCCTGGCCGGCCCGAATCGGCTCCCGGTGCTCGACGCGGGTGACGAATCGGCAGTCTTCGTCGAGGTCGATCACGGCGATCACGTACGGGACGTCGTCGCGGAACGCGGCCGCGAACGCATGATGGACCACGATCCAGGAGTAGATCGTCCCCTGCGGCTCGATCTCGACGACGTGGCCGCCGGGAGCGCCGCAACTCGGGCACGCGGGCATCGGCGGGAACCGGTGCCGGCCACATTCGGTGCACCGCTGCACCAGCAGGCGCCGCTCCCGCAGCCCGTCCCAGTAAAACTGGCTGTCCTCGTCGGCGACCGGCGCGGCCACCGCGGCCGCGTCGGGGGCCCCGGGATCGACGGTCGTCATCGGCCTTCGAACCGGGGGCGGCGTTTCTCGGCGAACGCCTCGAGTCCCTCCCGCGCGTCGTGTGAGGTGAGGCAGTACTCGTCGTTGCGTTCCCGTTCGATACGCAGGCCGTCGTCGATGGTGGTGTTCGCCGACCACAGCGACTGCAACACGTGCTTCGCGTTCGCGACGGCTAACGGGCTCTTCTCGGCGATGCCCTCAGCGAGTTCGACACCGGTGTCGAGCAGCATGTCGTCATCGACGGTACGCGACGCGAGGCCCCAGTCGACGGCCTCGGTCGCGTCGAGGAAGCGGCCGCTGAAGATGAGCTCGTTGGCGCGGGCGCGACCGACCGCTCGAGGAAGGAGCGTGAGCACGCCTCCGCCACCCATCTGCCCGAAGTTGAGATGCGCGTCGCCGATGCGAGCCGATCGGGCGATCACCGCGAAGTCGCAGTTGAGGACGAGCTCGAGACCGCCGGCGGCCGTGACACCGTTGATCAGCGCGATCACCGGGATGCGCAGCTGGCGCAGGCGCCCGAAGGTGCCGTGGAGATCGGCCACGAAGCCCGGGAACGCGACCGGGTCGCGCTGCAGGGTGAGGTACTGCTTGAGGTCACCACCAGCGCTGAACGCCCGGCCGCGGCCGGTGATGAGCATGGCTCGCACCGTTGGGTCGCCGTCGACCGTGCTGATGACCTCGGCCAGGGCATCGATCACGCTGCGGTCGATCGCGTTGAGCGTGTCGGGTCGGTTCAGCGAGACGATCGCCGCCTGCGACTCGTCCTGGCCAAGGCGGCGAAGCTCCACGAGGACGGGCGCACCGAGCTCCCCTGGCGGTGGCACGACTATCCCGCCGCCGTCGAGTGCGCGAGCCGCCGCACGATCTCGTGCTTCTGGACCTTCCCCGACGCGGTGGTTGGCAGCGCGTCGAGCACTTCGAGCTGCTCCGGGAGCTTGAACGTCGCGAGCCCGGCGGCGCGGAGGCGGTCCACCATGACCTCGAAGGTCAGCGCCTGACCCGATCGGAGCACGACGCAGGCGCAGCTGCGCTCTCCCAGTCGCGGGTCGGGGACACCGACGACGGCGGCCCGCTCGACCTCGGGCCACATGACGATGAGCTCCTCGATCTCGCGCGGCGCGATGTT
The DNA here is from genome assembly GCA_036723155.1 of Actinomycetota bacterium. GTDB lineage: Bacteria > Actinomycetota > Acidimicrobiia > IMCC26256 > PALSA-555 > PALSA-555. The sequence continues at coordinate 3,638 of DAIMHT010000092.1, read as the reverse complement.
GATGCCGCCGCGGATGATGATCTCCTTCTTCCGTCCGCTCACCGTGAGCGCGCCGTCGGCACCCACGATCCCGAGGTCGCCGCTTCGCACCCAACCGTCAGCGTCGAACGTGGCCGCGGTCCGGTCAGGGTCGGCGTAGAAGCCGACGCAGGTGTTCGGTCCCCGCACGAAGATCTCCCCCGGCTCCCCCGGGCAGGGGCGTCCGTCGCCGTCGCGGGTCTCGACCTCGACGGCGCTCATCGGCACACCGTCGGTGTGCCGTCGTTGCTCGGACGGGCTGTCGGGCCGGTTCCACGTCCCGACCAGCACCTCGGTCGACCCGTAGAGGCGAAGCACCCCGATCCCGATCTCGGACGCGGCCCCCACCAGATCAGCGGGCACGGGCGCGCCGCCGCACCCGAAGCAACGCAGCCGCGGAAGCGCGACGTGCTGGCGCTCCGCTTCCTCGACGAGGTCCTGCAAGAAGGTGGTCGCGGCCAGCGTGTAGCTGGCCCGCTCTCGTTCCACGAGCTCGATCGCGGCGGCGGCGTCCCAGCGGTCCTGGAGGATGAGCGGAAGACCGTGGTACAACGCGAACCGGAGCCCGTAGTTGAAGCCGGTCGAGTGGCCCACGGGGGACGGCATCCAGACCACGTCATCCCCGCCCAAGCCGAGGTCCTCGAACGCGACGCGGACACTGAAGTTCGTCGTCTGCTCGGTGTGCATGATCGCCTTGGGGCTGGCCTCGGTTCCCGAGGTGAAGATCAGCTCCGACACGGCCTCGGGGCTGACGCTCGAAGCATCCAGCGCGACGGCCGGACCATCGAGGAGGTCGTCGAGGAGCGAATCGCCGCGGTCGCCCGTCGGCTCCCGGCTGATGAGGTGCAGCGGTCGGACACCGGTCGTCGCGCCCACCTCGGCGACCAGTTGGCAATGATCGAAGCCTCGATAGTCGCCCGGGGTGACGATCGCCGCCGGTTGGGCGATCGTGAACACGTGGGCCAACTCGCGGGCACGGTAGTTGGGAAGCAGCGGGTTGATCACGGCCCCAATGGACTGGACCGCGACGGCGACGACCGCGGCCTCGTACCAGTTCGGTAGTTGGACCGACACCACGTCACCCGCGTCGACACCGCGTTCACGCAACTGGGCTGCGAGTCGTCCCGCGCCGCCCGCGAGCTCGGAGTAGCTGCGCCGCTGGCCGGTCTCGTCGACGACCGCGACGACATCGCCTCGTCGCTCCGCCAGCTCCGCGACCCGACCGGCGAGCGTGGCGCCGTCCCACCATCCTCGGCCGAGAAAGTCTTCGCGGCGGGACGGGGCGGTCACGAGGTCCCGCATCGGGGTCATCGCAACCCGGCGACCGCTCGGTTGTGATCCCGGTTCTCGGTCGCGGTCATCTGGCAGGCAGCGACACGGAGTCGATCGCGGGGGCCCACGGCCGCCATCTTGACGCACCGACGCTCGGTGTCGCGTCGCTCGTCCGAGTCGGGCTCGGCCACCCGGCCGCAACCGACAC
>DAIMHT010000092.1:0-2130 GCA_036723155.1 Actinomycetota bacterium | reverse complement strand
GACCAGGACTGCACACGCGCCGTCGACCTCGATCGTGCAGCGCCGGGCCCGCCGGTACCGGGTTCGTGTGGCGGACGCCGACGAGCCGGGTGAGACTCCGCCAGTGGCGCACAGGGACGTGAACGCGGCGGTGTCGGCCGAGGAGCCGTTGGCCGGGACCCGGATCCTGGACCTGACCACGTTCCTGTCGGGTCCCGTCGCAGCGCGGACGCTCGCCGATCTGGGCGCGGACGTGATCCGCGTCGAGTCGCCGCGTGGTGATCCGACCCGGGCGGGCACCGCGATGCACCCCGGTGATCCGCCGTCGCCGTTCTACGTCGCGCTGCACCGTGACCGGCGCAGCATGGTCCTCGACCTCAAGACCGACGCCGGCCGGGAGGTGCTGTACGACCTCGTCGCGGTCTCCGATGTGCTGCTCGAGAACTACCGGCCCGGCGTCACGGCCCGGCTCCGGGTCCGCTACGAAGACGTTCAGCCCCGCAACTCGCGTCTGGTGTACTGCACGATCACCGGGTTCGGTCCCGACGGCCCGTACTCGCAGCTCCCGGCCACCGACGGTGCCGTCCAGGCCTTCGGTGGTGTCCTCGAGCTCACCGGAGACCGCGACGAATTTGGTCTCCCGGTCCCGGTCCCGATCGCCGATCTCGTCGCGGGTGCCACGGCGGCGCAAGGGGTCCTCGCGGCGCTGGTCGCGCGGGAGCGCACCGGCGAAGGCACCCACCTGGATGTGAGCATGGTCGAGGCCTTGCTCGGGTGGCTGCTGGTCGGGGATCGCGAGCGCACCCTGGCGCCGCCCACGACGCTCGTGGTGGAAGGCCGCGATGGCGTTCCGCTCCTCGTCCAGACCAGCCTCCATTTTCAGCCTCGACTGGCCGAGCTCCTCGCGAAGGTCGAGGGCTGCGCCGACCTCGTGACCGATCCTCGCTTCGCAACCCGCGACGGTCGTCACGAGCACCGCGACGACTACGAGCGGCTGGTCCGTCGCGCCTTCGGGTCACGTCCGAGCGGCGAGTGGCTCGAGACGCTGCAGGCGATCGGCATCCCCGCCTCGGGGATCCAGTCGGTTGATGCGGCCCTCCAGCACCCCCAGCTCGCGTACCGGGAGGCCGTCGGGGACCTCGAGGTCCCGGGACTCGGGCGCCAACCAGTGCTCGCCTCCCCGTTCCGTTTCGACGGTCACCGCAAGGCCGAGACCACACCGCCACCGGCGCTCGGTGAACACACCGGCGTCGTCCTGCGCACGGTCGCGGGATACGACGACGAGACGGTGGCGGATCTCGCCCGGCGCGGCGCGTTCGGCACCGCGCCCCTCGACTGAGATGCGAGCGCTGCGGGTCCATCGCCACGGGGAGCCCGACGAGGCCCTCGAGCTCGAGGACGTTCCCGTCCCGGTCCCCGTGGCCGGTCAGGTGACCATCCGGGTCGGGGCCGCCGCGCTCGGCCTGCAGGATCTGCTGCTGGTTCGGGGCTCGTACCAGCTGAAGCCGGACCTGCCGTTCACCCCGGGTCTCGAAGCCGCCGGCACCGTGACTGCTGTCGGCGCTGACGTCGACGCGGCGTGGATCGGCCAGCGGGTGGTCGGGGTCCCGGCACTGCCGGACGGTGCGCTCGCCGAGGAAGCCGTCGTGCCCGCCAGCAATCTCTACCCGCTCCCCGACGACGTCGCTGATGTCGACGCCGCCGCGACCCATATCGCCTTCACCACCGCGCACGTGGCGCTGCACCGACGCGCCGCGCTGCGCTCCGGTGAGACGTTGCTCGTCCATGCCGGCGCCGGCGGGACGGGGTCGGCGGCGATCCAGCTCGGGGTGCTGGCCGGTGCCCGGGTCATCGCGACCGCCGGCTCGCCGGAGCGAACCGCGATCTGCCGCGACCTCGGTGCGTCGGTGGCGATCGACTACCGCCGGGAGGACTTCGAGACCGTCGTGCGAGACCTCACCGGAGGCCGGGGCGCGGATGTCATCTTCGACCCCGTCGGCGGCTCGGTGTTCCACCGGTCACGCCACTGCATCGCATCGGAGGGACGCCTGCTGCTGATCGGCTTCGCCGCGGGAGAGCCCCAGACGATCAAGGCGAACGGCGTGCTCCTCGGCAACTACTCCGTGATGGGCGTGTATATGGGCGCGTACA
>DAIMHT010000091.1:0-6335 GCA_036723155.1 Actinomycetota bacterium | reverse complement strand
GGCAGCTCGGGGCGCACCATCATGTTCCCGCCGGTGATGCGTTCGAGGTCGTTCAAGTTGAGCGGGATGCCGAGGGCGCGGACTCGGAGCTCGCCGTCGCCGGGTTCGGGGATCTCGACCTCGTCGAGCTGGAGGGCGTCCCGGGGGGCGCCGTACTCGTGGGTGCGCCAGGCTCGCATGGTCGTCGGTTGGGTCACGGAACCTCGCCGATCCCTCGTTGGGCCGTAGATCAGGACGGTGGTGATGTCCGGAGCCTTCGGCGTTCCTGCGTCAGCATCGGCACGATACCGATCTGCGCTCCGCTACGCGACCGGGTCGGCCGAGACGTCGCACCGCCTCAGCGTTACGGAGCGACCGCGAAGGGCTGATCACCGTCCTGGAGGTCGGACAAACGGCCGTTGGGCTTGGCTCCTCCGGGCGTGGACGGCGACGCCTCGATCGAGCCGGCGATCGCGACGGAGGAGCCGTCGTCGGTGTTGAGCAGCCACAACGTCTGGGCGCGCACGAAGAGGAGGTGCTGGCCGTCGGGCAGCCATCGGGGACTCGTCGCCCCGCCGCTCGCGACGACCGTTGGGGCTTGACCGTCGCTGTCGGCGACCCAGACGCGGCTCTGCCGGTCAGGCCCCAGAGCAGCACGGGACGTGTCGGTCGGAGCGGTCGTCGCGCTCGTGACGTACGCCATGCGACCACCATCGGACCAGGCGGGGTCGACGACCGAACCCGCCGCCCCGGCCACGACGCGACAGCCGTTCGAGGTCGAGCAGAGCGCGAGGACGGACCCGGATCCGGGCGCGTTGTCCTCGACCACGAGGAGCCGATCACTGGAGCTTGACCATTGGACCCACGATCGCTTGACCACGGAACGGGCCAGGTACGCAGTCGGGCCACCGCCGGGCGGGATGAGGGACAGGTCAAGGGTTCCGATTGGCGGACCGGGACCGGCCGTGCCGGTCCAGATCGCGAGGCGGGCGAAGTCGGGTGACCAGCCTGCGAGGTAGACGTTCGCGTTGGCCGCTGACCGCTGGTCGATCGCGACGGATTGCGCCGGCTCGGGACACAGCGTGGCGCAGTCGCCGTAGGGGCCCGGCACCTCGAGCATGAACAGGTCCGCTTGGGTCCCGCCCGCCTGTGGGGTGCTGGGTCGCGCCGAGACGGCGATCTGCCGGCCGACTCCAGGCCAGGCGAGGTCGAGGACGTCGTAGTGGCGGAGCAACGTGAGCCGGACGCGGGGGAGATCGATGGCGTAGAAGTCGACGCCGGTACCGTCTCGAGCCGAGCGTCCGTTCGGGATCGCGGCGATGGCTTCGCCGTCTGGAGACCACGCCCATTGGCGCACGCTCGGCGCAATGCGTCGCGTGTGGGCTCCGTCCGCGGTGGAGATCCAGAGATCGGCGCCGCGCTTGAAGGCAAGGTGGGCGCCGTCTGGGGCCCACGTGACACAACACGCGCCGCTGCTCTGCGGGATCACCCGCGGTGGATGTCCCGTGCCGTCGAGGAGGACGACATGACCGCGAGACACGTACGCGAGCGGCGGTTGGTCTCGATAGGCGTGAGGGTCCAACCGGCTTCGCGTCGTGTCACCACCAGTGGTCGTTCCAACCGAGGCCGCGGAGGCGAGCACCACGACCGCCGCCAACGCCAGGCCCCGGAACACGCGCGCGGGAACACGAAGGTGTTGACGGGCCCGTCGCTCCCACCCCCGTACCGCACGGCGGGCGCGGTAGGTGGAGAGTGCCACCGGTGGGGTTGTGCCAGTCGTGGCCTCAATCGTGACCCGCGGCGTCGTCGGGCGCCAGATCCCATCCCGTGTCCGGTCGCCGGGCACCGAATCGCTCCGCCAAGCGCGGAGCGATCACGGGAGTTGGGCCCGCCGGGCCCACACCGCGAAGAGCGGGTCCCCGCGGTGGTTCAGTGGGGTGCGGCGCTCAGCGACAGCGTCGACCCAGCCGTTCGATCGGCTGAAATAGTCCCGCACGATGCGGACATGGGATTCGTCGCCCGCGGCCAGCCAGCCCCGGATGGCCTTCGTCGGGAAGCACCGGTTCGAGAACGTGCACACGAACGGAGCCTGGGGTCGCAGCACGCGGGCGACTTCGTCGAACACCTCGATCGGGCGCACGAGATAGTCGACCGAGACGCAACACGTGACGGCGTCGAACGACCCGTCGGCGAACGGGAGCTCGGGATCGCGGTTGAGGTCGTGGACGACACGGGCGACCGCTTGGGGGTTCTGGTCGAGTTCGAGCGCGTTCATCCCCAGCACGACCAAGCGGGTGGGCGCAGCGCGGAAGTGTGAGACCCACGAGGAGCACAGGTCGAGCACGTCGCCGGAGAGGCCAAGCTCGTCATAGAGCGAACCGACGGCCGCGATCGCGCCCTCGTCGATGTGGGTCACCAGGCGGGGTGGGGCGTAGAAGACGTCGTCGGGCGAATCGTCGGCCCGGTCGAAGAAGCCGTCGGGAAAGGCCTGGTACCGCTGATCCATCGAACCATGATCGCCGACCCGGACCCGATCGTCCGGTTCGCTGACCACTCGCGGCGCCGCGGACCGCGAGTCCGCGGTCGGTACCGCGTCCTAGCGTCTGAGGCCCATGACCGTGACCAGTCCGCGTCGAGTGCCGTCGGCGTCCGTGCCCGAGCCCGAGCGCGCGCCCGACCGCCACCCGTGGCGGCGGCGCGTGTTGCTCCTGGGGCTGTTTCTTGGGCTCACGGCGCTGATGTTGCGCCCGAGCTGGCATTCGCTGGACCGCACCGTTCCCGACCTGGGCGATCCGGTGCTGTACATCTGGGCGCTCTCGTGGGGTGGTCACGCGATCTTCACCCAGCCCCTCCACCTCTTCAGCGCCAACATCTTCTGGCCGCACCCGCTCACGTTCGCGTACACCGACAACCTGCTCGCCTTGGTCGCCCCGTTCGGGCTGGTGCGTCTCCTCGGCGGCTCGTGGGCCCTGGCGCTGAACCTGACGATGATCGGCCTCTTCGTCGGGTCTCAGGCCTCGACCTACCTCCTCGCTCACTGGCTCACCGGCCGGCGGGACGCGGCGGTGCTCGCGGCGATCGCCTTTACGTTCAGCAGCTTCATCTTCGTGCACTTCGGTCATACCCAGCTGCTGCTCTTCGGCCTGTTCCCCCTCTGCTTCTACCTGTTGTTCCGCACCCTCGAGGAGCGCAGCATCGGATGGGCCGCCCTGCTCGGCGTCGCCAACGTCGCCATGCTCACGGGCGCGCTCTACTACGCCGCCATCTACGGCGTGTGCGTGACGATCATCGTCGGGGGCTGGCTGTACCTCCACCGCCGGGACCTCTCCCGCCGCCTGTTGCACTGCCTCGTCGTCGTGGGAGCCATCACGCTCCTCGCGGTTCCGACGCTGGTGCCGTACGCCCGCCTCAACCAGGAACGAACGATCGGTCCTGGATCGGGGCTCCGAGCGACCGATCTCATCACGGTGTCGCCGGGAAGCGTGCTCTATCCCAGCCTCGACCACGCCGCCAGCAAGCGTGGAGGCCGCACTGAGCACACCTACTTCCCTGGGTTCTCCACCGCGCTGCTGGCCCTCGTCGGCCTGGGTGCGCTCGTGGTGAGCCGGCGCCGACGGCGCCTCGAGCTCCCAGCGCCGGACCGTGCCTCCTCGAACCCCGACGGGGTCGTCGAGACCCGAGCCCGAGACCAGCCCGACGATCCCGTCGTCGCCGGACGACGTCAGTACGTCTGGCTGCTCATCGCCGCCGCCGCGGCGTCGTTCGTGCTCGCGCTCGGACCACAAGCGTTCGGGATCACGATGCCGTTTCAATGGTTCCACGACTACCTGCCCGGGTTCAAGAACCTCCGGGCCATCCCGCGCCTCGTCATGCCCGCGATGCTGACCGGTGCGCTGCTCGCGAGCATCGGCTTCTGCTGGCTGACCCGCCGGCTGCGCGTCACCACCGCGACCGCGATCGCCGTGGCGGTGGGTGCCTTCATGCTCCTGGAGTTCGCGGCGCCGGTCCACCGCATCGTGCTCCCGACGGACCAGGCGACACTCGCCGTGTACCACGAGCTCGCCCGGCGGCCACCGGGTGCCGTCGCCGAGCTCCCCATCGCCGGCCACAACAGCGCGTTCCACGAATGGCCCTTCGTCGAAGCCCCGCGCATGGTGTACGGGACCATCGACTTCCACAACCGAGTCAACGGCTACTCGGGCAGCGCCCCCGACGACTACCTCACGAACCTGGCGTCGCTCAACTCGTTCCCGTCACGGGGGGCGCTCGCCACGGCCCGGCGGCTCAAGGTGCGCTACGTCGTTCTCCACCTGGGACGATTTGACGGCTACCTCCAGTACACCAACGCCCACGCGCAGGCCGTGGTCGCGGCGCTGCCCAAGAACGCCACCGCCAAACGGTATGGCAACAGTTGGCTCATCGATCTCGGCGGCCACCGAACGTGACGACTCCCGGCGTCACGCCACGCGGTGCCGCCGATCGCGGGTCAGCCGCTGCCGAGGGAAGAACGAGGGCTGTGGTCGAGCGGGACGGCGGAGTGCCGGTCAGGCGCTGGACCTCGTGGAGTCTCCGCGGTCAGCGGTGGCTGACGAGTCTGGCGTCAGCTTTCGCCCCCGCGCCTCCCAACGGCGTGCCGCCATCCTCACCATCGCGTCGCGTAGGCGGTCTGGTGCCCGAGAGACGACATGGCCGAGGAGCTTCGCGTCGGGGCCGACCAGGTAGCGGGCCTTCGGTCGTCGGGCGGTCAAGGCGTGTTCGACCGCCTTGGCAACGCGATCGGCGGGAACGCCCTTCTGTCGTCCCTCGTCGATGAACCCGCGCGACTGGTCGACGAGCCATCCGTAGCGCTCCCGGCTCTCACCCCTGAGCGCACGCTCGAGCTGTTCGACGGCCACATCCCCCTTGTCCCAGATCGCGGTCTGCACCTCACCCGGTTCCACGATCGAGACGCGGATGCTCGCGCCGGCGCGTCGTAATTCCTGACGCTGCGCTTCCGCGAGCGCCTCCATGGCGTGCTTCGAGGCTGAGTAGGGGGCCAGTCCCGGAGAGGAGATCCGGCCACCGACCGATCCGATGTGCACGATGCGCCCACCGGCGGCCCGGAGCAGTGGCATGGCCTGTCGGGTCAGAGCGACCGGCCCGAACAGGTTGATGTCGAACACCCAGCGCCATTCGGCGTCACCCAAGTACTCCACCGGGCCACCGACGCCAACGCCGGCGTTGTTGACGAGGCCCGCGAGCCCGTGGTCGCCGACGTCACCGCGGATCTGGGCGACGGCCTGGTTGATGTGGTCGGCATCGCCCACATCCAACATGGTTGGTCGGATGTCGCCGTCGAGCGCCGCGAGTCGGTCGCCGTCCTCGGCCCGGCGCACACCGGCGTAGACGGTCCAGCCGTCCCCGGCGAGCCGCCGGACGCAGGCCTCACCAATACCGGTGGAGGTCCCGGTCACCAGCACTGCCCGCACAGGGCGAGCCTTCCCCTTTCTTTCGGTCGCAGCAAGACCGCGGTCCCGCCCTCGGCTCTGACCGTGTTGACAGGTTAGATTCTCCTCACCTAATCTGACGCGGTGGCGAGCGCGGGCGCACCGGTCATCGACGATGTGTTCGGGGTCATCGTGCATCCCGTGCGCCGCCAGCTCCTCGAGCGCCTGGCCTCGGGGGAGCGCCGGGTGACGGACCTCGCGGGGCCATTGCCGGTAAGCCGCTCGGCGGTGTCCCAGCACCTGCGGCTGATGTTGCGTGTCGGTGTGGTGTCCGAGCGCCGCGACGGCCGCGAGCGCTACTACCGCCTCGAGCGCGCCGGGCTCGGCGAGGTCGAGGGCTGGCTCGAACGGATCGACGAGTTCTGGGCCGATCGACTCCATCGCCTCGGCGCGCACCTGGACACCCAGCCGTGATCGAGGGCAACCGTGTCGTCCATGAGGCCCGCTACCCGCATCCACCCGAGCGGGTGTGGCGCGCCCTCACCGACCGGGCTGAGCTCGCGGCGTGGTTGATGCCGAACACCTTCTCCCTCCGCGAGGGCGCGCGCTTCCGCCTTGATGCCCGTCCGACCCACGCCGAGCCCATCGAATGCGAGGTGCTCGAGATCGATCCACCCCGCCGGTTGCAGACCCGCTGGATCGTCGGCGGACAGCCCACCACCGTCACGTTCGAGCTTCGAGCTGATGGTGGCGAGACGGTGCTGCGCGTCGAGCACGACGGCCTGTCGTCGGACGAGCAGGCGAGCTTCGACGGCGGATGGGGCACCAAGTTCGCCACCGACCTCGAGCTCGTCCTTGATCGCGCCCGCGATCCGGCGGAGGCAACGACGACCGCAGAGGGTTTCGTGACCCATCCCGCGATGTCATCGA
>DAIMHT010000090.1:0-6338 GCA_036723155.1 Actinomycetota bacterium | reverse complement strand
TAGAGCGCTTCGTTCGCAACGAAGAAGTCACGGGTTCAAGTCCCGTCACCTCCACGCCGTCGTCGAAATCACAACGTTTGGCCTCGTCAGCGTCCACTCAGCGCGCCGATCGTCAGCAAACCAAGACAGCGCGCTCGGACCCGGCTACGGACACCTATGCGCCGTTCCAGCGTCCGCTACTGTCGCCCGACGGGCAACGCGGGACGCTTCAGGTCAGTCGAGAGGCGGAGAGGGGACCGGGGATGCGGGGGATGAGACGGCTCCTGGTTCTGATGGCGATCGGTGCGGCTGGCGGCGCTGGCCTGGTGCCGATTCTCGGCGTCGCGGTGCCCGTCGCAGCCCAGCCGGGCGTCTTTCAGTTCAGCACCGGCAACCCGGACGGCGCGATGGCGATGGCGTCGCGCCCCACCAGCGCAGAGATCGAAGCCGCCGACGATTTCCTGCTGAGCGGCGAGACGCGCATCTCGAGCGCGAGCTTCACGGGCTTGTTGCCCACCGGCGACCCGCTGAGCGACATCAACGACGTACGCGTCGAGATCTATCGGGTGTTCCCGACCGACTCCACCAACCCCCCCTCGGGCCACGTGCCCACAAGGGTCAACTCGCCCTCGGACAACACGTTCGCCCACGCCAGCGCGACGGCGGGCACCCTGAGCTTCAGCGCCACGACGATCGCGGCGAGCTTTACCGCCGCGAACTCCGTCCTCAATGGCATCAACCCGAGTCCCAACCAGACCACCGGGGGCGAAGGCGCAGTAACCGGCAAGGAAGTCCGCTTCGACGTGACCCTCGTCCCCGGCTTGGACCTCCCCGCGGGCCACTACTTCTTCGTGCCCCAGGTTCAACTAACCCCGGGTAACTTCTTTTGGCTCTCGGCCCCTCACCCCATCGTGAGCCCGGGGACGCCCTTCAGTCCCGACCTCCAGGCCTGGATCCGCAACGCCGCCCTCGCTCCCGACTGGCTGCGCGTCGGGACCGACATCGTCGGCGGCACTACGCCACCGCAGTTCAACGGCACGTTCTCGCTGGCTGGTTGCTCGACCGAGGGCTGCTCGACTGCCGGAGGCCCGGCGACTGGCCCTTCGTCGATCACCATCGCTCCTCGCTTCACCGGCTGATCCCAGTCCCATCACTCCATCACGAGCACCGGCCGCGTCGAACGGGCTGGACCTGCGGTCGAGCGTCCACACCGGCGAAATCGAACGGCCCAGCAACGACGTGGCCGGCATCGCCGAGGTGATCGGTCAGCGGGTGTCGGCCACGGCAATGGCCGAGGTCCGCGTCTCGCGAACCGTGGTGGATCTTGTTGCCGGCTCGGGAATCGCGCTCGACGACCGCGGTGAGCACGAACCCGATGGTGTCCCGGGCAAGTGGCGGTGCTCGCGGCCCGGGCTTGACCGACCCGCACCCCTCACCCCGTGGCACCCCCGACCAGCCGCCGCCGATGGCCGCCCCACCTTCGCCGCCTCCATCTAGGCGCCTTCGGGGCAACGAGGCTCACGCGCCGACCGACCTTCGTTGTCCGGGCCACGCGAGGAATACCCCACAGCGTGTACCTGCGGACACGGTCGGCGTCCGGGCGGAAGCAACACCCGCAGTTTCTCACCGAACCCCGGGTTCGAAAGTAGTCCCGTCACCTCCACGACACCGTCGCTATTCGGCTCAGCACGTGGACGGGACCGTCAGTGTCGGTCCGGCGCTGCGCCCCCCGAGACCGCGGGCACGATGCTCACCTCAGTGCCGGCCGGCACCGGCGCATCCAGCCCACCGAGGTGTCGGGCCTCGTCGACGCCGATGAATACGTTCACGTGGCGGCGCAGACTTCTCCGCTCGTCGATCACACGATCAACCACACCGGGACATGTTCGGGCCAGCTGGTCGAGCAAGTCAGCGAGGCTGCACCCGTCGTCATGCGTCGGGACGCTGACCCGCGCGCGGCCGTCACTGAATCGTCGGAGGGCGATCGGGATGCGGATGGCGACGGTCGCCGACGTCATCCGACCGACGCGGCCCGCACACAGAGCACGGGCGGCAGGTATTCGGAGAGCAGATCCCAGCTCTCGCCCTCGTCGAGCGAGGAGTAGACCTGACCCGACCGGGTCCCGAAGAACAGCCCCGGTGGTGTGCCCCCATCGCTGCAGAAGGCGTCGCGTAGCACGGTCAGGTGCGCATGCTCGGACGGGAGGCCCTCGCCGAGGGCAGCCCAGGACTTCCCGGCGTCGGTCGTGCGATACACGCGGCATCGGCCATCAGGGGTGCACCGGTACTCCTCGGAGTGCAAGGGAACCACGTACGCGGTGTCGCCTTGGCTCGGGTGGGCCACGATCGGGAACCCGAAGTCCGAGGGGACACCGTTGGCGACGTCGAGCCAGGTGTCGCCACGGTCATCGCTGCGGTACAGGCCGCCGTGGTTCTGGGCGTACAGCCGGTCGGGGTTGACGGCGTCGCGCGCGATCTTGTGCACGCACTGGCCGAACTCCGGGTACGGGTCGGGGTCGTCGGCCGCGGCCGGGGTGCGGATCCCCGTGTTGCGCGCCTCCCAGGTCGCGCCTCCATCGTCGCTGCGATAGACGCCGCCAGCGCTGATCGCAATGTGGAGGTGCCGGGAGTCCCGGGGGTCGACGAGCACGGTGTGGAGTCCGAGTCCTCCGAAACCGGGTACCCACTGCGGCCGGTGCGGGTGATCCCACAACCCCCGCATCAACGACCAGGTCTCGCCCCGGTCGTCGGAGCGAAACAGCGCCGCGGGCTCGACACCGGCATAGATCGTGTCGGGTTCGTCGCGACCGGCGGGTTGGAGCTGCCAGACCTGCCCGACCGCGGCGCTGGTGTCGGCGGGGAAGCGCAATGGTCGCTCGGCCGGATCGGTCCATGTGCGGCCGAGGTCGTCGCTGACCCGAATGCCCGGACCCCAGTGCTCGCTGACCGCGCCGGCCAGCAGGCGGGGCGGATCCTGGCGGGTGTCGATCGCGAGTGAGGGAACCCGTTCGCCGGCAAAGAGCGGACCGAGCAGGCCGTCGCTGGTGAGCAGAAACGCGCCCTTGGTCGTGCCGACGGCGATCACCTGGTCATCGCGCACGGCGCGCATGTTAGGTGTCTCCACCCGTCGACCGACGCTCGTGTGTCTCGACGCAGGGTCGGAGAGCCGGTTGCGGTCAGGTCGCACGGGTGTCCGATACGCGGCCGTGACGAGCCGACGTTTCGCTCGTCTCTCCGACGCCCGAGGTCGTCGCCTGGCAGGATCTCGGTATGAGCACCCAACAGGAGAAAGCCGAGACGTTCCTCGGGCGCCATTTCGGAACAACGCCGCTGCTGTTGCCGAACCCGTGGGATCGGGGATCCGCGGTGCTCCTCGCGTCGCTCGGTTTCGAAGCGCTCGCGACGACGAGCAGCGGCTCGGCGGCCACCCTGGGGCGTCTCGACGGCGCCCTGGGCCGCGACGAAGCGTTCGAGCAGGCTGCCGCCATCGTCGACGCCACCGACCTTCCGGTGTCCGCGGATCTCGAGAACGGCTTCGCCGACGATCCCGCCGGCGTTGCCGAGACGATCGCCTTGGCGAGGGACGCGGGCCTGGCGGGCGGCTCGGTCGAGGACTACTCCCGTCAGGCCGACCCCCCCATCTATAACCTCGGCCTCGCGACCGAGCGGGTGGCCGCGGCGGCCGAGGCCGCGCACGCTGGAACCCGAGTGGTGCTGACCGCCCGAGCGGAGAACCACGTCCGCGGCCGTCCCGACCTTGCTGACACGATCACCCGGCTGCAGCGATACCAAGAGGCGGGAGCGGACGTCTTGTTCGCCCCCGGCGTCGTCGATGAAGCAGACCTCCGTCGCCTCATTGCGTGCGTCGATCGTCCGGTCAACGTGCTCGCCGTCCCGGGATGCCCGCCTGTCGCCGCGCTCGCGGCGCTCGGAGTTCGGCGGATCTCGGTCGGCGGTGGGTTCGCGTTCGCGGCCTACGGCGCGGTCGTCGAAGCGGCCACGGAGTTCCGCGACGCGGGAACCTACGGCTATCGGCCTCGGGCCCGAGTCGGGTCCGCGGCCGCCCGCGCCGCGTTTGGTACCTGACGCCGGCCGGGCCTGGCGGGTGCAGTGATCGCTACCGGCCGGTCACGGCCCCGCGGCGGTGCCGCTGTTTGAGCAGGCGGAGGAGCGGCTCCACCTCTTCGTCGATCCCTTCCGAGAGGCGAGCCGCGGCGCCGACGGTCTCCCATCGGCGAACCACGCTGGGATCGACCGTCCGCATCCGGCGATAGCTGCCGAGCCAGGCGCGGAACAGCAGCTTTCGCCCGAATTGGGTGACGGCCCGGGTGAAGCGTGGCGTGTCAGCCGGGAGCGCTCCGATTCGCACCAGGAGCATCGTGCGGGCGAGGTCGCCCATCGGGTCGCCGCGGGCGGCGTTCGACCAGTCGATGAGCACGTCGCCTCCCGCGTGGACGATGACGTTGCCGGGGTGGAAGTCACCGTGACAGATCCGGTCCCCGTCCGATAGCCCCGCGAGCAGGTCGCGCGCGTACGCGGCGAGGTGCGGCGGGAGGTGCGGGGCGGCGTCGATGCGGTCGAGCAGGGTCGGGCGCAGGTCGGGCAGCGCGGGAGGAGCGCTGACGTCGTGGAGTTGGGCCTGCAGCCGCCCCAGGCGGGACGCGGCTTGGGCGAACGTCCATGGCCGATGCTCCAGGACGGTGAGCAGATCCTCGCCGTCGATCCGATCCATGACGAGACCCGGCCGACCCTCGACCATGATCACCTCGTGCACCGTTGGGACTGGGACGCCGGCCTCGGCGGCGGCGGTCATCGCGACGGCTTCGATCTCCAGTCGGTCGCGTCCGGCGGGGTCGTGCAGCCAGCGGAGGACCCGATGATCGCCCCAGGCGAGGATCTCGGCTTCGCGTCCCGCGCCGAGTCGTGCAGCGTTGGATGCTCGGTTGCGGCGCGGGCTCATCGCGATCAGAGGTCCAGTTCCGACGCCAGGGCACGTGCTTCGGAGGCGAGGACGGTGTAGTACCGGAGCATCTCGGCGCGCTCGGCGAAGAGATGATGCGAATCGACGGGGAGCGAGCCGTAGACCTGGTGGCTCGCCTGAGTGGCCAATCGGAGCATGTGGGGGACCAGCCAACTCCATCGCGCCGCCATCAGGCACATTCCGAGCCGGACCTGGCGCCGGTCACCGCGCCACCCGGCGTCCTGGAGCCCCGCTTCGTAACCCGCCCGCGCGGCCGCGTCGAGCTCGGGGAGCATGGCCGCCGGGTGCAGGAGATCGCCGCAGGAGTCGGTCACGAGGTTCCCGACGTCAGCTCCGATGTGGCCGTGACCGGCGAAGGCCCAGTCGATGAGCGTCGTGTGACCGTCGAACGCGAAGACGTTCTTGGGCCAAACGTCGTGGTGACAGATCGTCTGGGGAAGCTGCTCGGTCCAGGCGAGCATGCGGTGACGATCGGAGCAGAGCCGAATTAGGTCGCGGCGCAGCTCGGGTGAGAAGTGCTCCTGGATGAGCGGCGCGTCCCAGGCGTCGTCGCGTTCGAGCTGCTCCCAGCCGACGTCATCCCACGTCTTGAGGTAGTCCACCAGGAAGTCGCGACTCCACGGGAACGGGCCCGGCTCGACCTGTCCCGTCAGGTACGGGCCCTGGGCCCGGCCCAGTCGACGGGCCGCGACCCGGTACTCGGCCGCGTCCCAATGAGATCCGGGGCGCCCCGCGAGATCTTCGAGCCACAGCGCAACCCCACCCGGACGCTCGAACCGGGCGAGCAGCGCCGGGGCTCGAAGGCCCGCATCGACGTACGGGCCCGGAAGGCCGTCCTCGTACAGCGATGGCTCGCGCCGCCAGAACCACGGATGGGCGGGGTCGTTGGACCCCGCCCAACTCCGACTGTCGACGCCGGAGGAGATGACCTTGACCACCGCGGTCCCGTGAGCGCCACGAACCCGACACACCTGGGCGGTGACGCTCATCCGCTTGGCATGCGCCAGCTCCGCGACGTCCACTGATGCATCGCCGAGCACCTCGCCGGCCTCGCGTGCCAACTCGACATCGATCACCGGCGCCGCCACGGCGCCAGTATCACGTCTCCGGCTCGCGCCGGGTGACGGCGGACCAGGCTCGAGACGCGGTGCTCACCAACCGGGTTCGTTCCCCGGTCCGTCGATCGGTGTAGAACCGGCTGATGTCCGACACTTCGACCGACGGGGGGCGCCGGTGAGGTCGTACGTGGCGCTGCTCCGCGCCGTCAACGTGCGGGGGCAGAACAAGGTGGCCATGGCTGATCTTCGAGCGCAGTTGTCGCGCGCCGGATATGAGGACGTGATCACCTACGTGCAGAGCGGCAACGTCGTGCTCAAGA
>DAIMHT010000089.1:0-6355 GCA_036723155.1 Actinomycetota bacterium | reverse complement strand
TCGTCGTCGACACGCCTCCTACCCGCAACGCCATCGACTTCCTCGAAGCCCCGAGCCGCATGGCGGACTTCTTCGGCGGGCCGCTGCTGCGATGGCTGACGATGCCGTACCGGCTCGGGGGTCGGCGGGGCGCGCGGGTCGTCAACTTCGCCAGCCGGCCCTTCTACCAAGTCGCGGATCGGGTGCTCGGCAGTCAGTTCCTCCAGGACATCGCCGAGTTCTTCTTGAACTTCCAGAGCATGTACGACGGGTTCGTGGTCCGGGCCCAAGCGGTCGAGCGGCTCCTCCACGACCGGCGGACGACGTTCAGCGTCGTCACCACCCTCGAGGGGGCGCCACTGCGCGAAGCCGAGTTCTTCTGCCGGGAGCTCGCGGCCCGCGGGTTCCCCCTCGGCGCGATCGTGCTGAACCGGGTCCTCCCCGAGTTCCTCACCGCCCCCGACGGGCACGCCGCGGCGACCGTGCTCTGCGACCGGGCCGAGGCGCTCGCCGAGCCCCTCGCGGCGCTGGGGATCGACGCGCTCGACGACCCGGACCGCACGGCGCGGGTGCTGCGCACCGTCGGGTCGACGTTTCGCGACTACGGCGTCGTCGCGACGAGAGAAGCCGATCTGCGAGCCGAGCTGGCGCGCGTCCCGGACGTCGTGGCCGCCGTCCCCGCGTTCACCGACGACATCCATGACCTCGCGGGCCTGAGCCGCATCAGCCGCGCCCTGCTCGGGAGTCCGTAACCTCTTCACCATGGCCATCGGGCTGTCCGACCTCGCGCACGCGAACACCGGCTTGCGGGGCGCGCCGTTTCGCCACCTCCAACGGCTCGTGGCCTCGTGGCCGCCGCTCGCCGACCTCTGCTTCGCCGATCTCATCGCCTTGGCGCCCGTCGAAGGCGAGGAGGGGCACCGGTTCGTGGTGTTGGCCCACGTGCGGCCGGTGACCGGTCAGACCCTCTACCCCGGCGAGCTCACCGGGACCGTGGTCCAGGAGGTCGAGCGGCCGCTCGTTGCCCGGGCGTGGCGCAAGCACGAGATCGTCGGTGGTGACGCCACGGTCCTCGGTTCACCGGAACGGGCCCGCACCCAATGCATCCCGCTGATGCTCGAGGGTGAGCCGATCGCCGTCGTCAGCCGGGAATCGCCGACGACGTCGGGTCGGCGCCAAGGCGAGCTCGAACGGGCGTACCTGGACACCTTCGAGCGGTTCGCCCGCATGATGACCGAGGGCTCGTTCCCGTTCCCACGCGACGAGGTCCAGCTCGAGGAGGCCCCCCGCGTCGCCGACGGGGTGATCCTGCTCGACGAGCAGCTGCGCATCCGGTTCACGAGCCCGAACGCGATCAGCTCCCTGCACCGCATGGGCATCCACTCGTACACCCACGGGGTGCAGCTGGCCGAGATCGGGTTCGATCAGGACGCCGCCGACACCGCGTACCGGCTGCGGCTCCCGGTCACCGAGGAGATCGAGCGGGGCGAGACGTCGCTGCTCATCCAGGCCATCCCGCTCCTCGAACGGGGACGCCCGACGGGGGGCATGATCCTCGTGCGAGACGTGACGGATCTGCGACGACGCGACCGGGCGCTGATGTCGAAGGACGCCACGATCAAAGAGATCCATCACCGGGTGAAGAACAACCTCCAGACCATCGCCGCGCTGCTCCGCCTGCAGGGGCGACGGTTGCAGTCCGAGGAGGCCCAAGAGGCGATCCAGGAATCGGAGCGACGGATCCGCTCGATCGCGATCGTGCACGAGACCCTCTCCCGGGAGGCCGCCGATGTCGTGAACTTCGGGGAGATCGTCGGTCCCCTCGTCCGGGTCGTCGAGGAGACGGTGTCGACCCCCGAGCTGCGGCTGCACTTCGACGTCGAAGGCGACGCCGGCGAGCTCCCGGGTGAGATCGCGACCCCGTTGGCGGTCGTGCTCAACGAGCT
Source organism: Actinomycetota bacterium (assembly GCA_036723155.1). Taxonomy (GTDB): domain Bacteria; phylum Actinomycetota; class Acidimicrobiia; order IMCC26256; family PALSA-555; genus PALSA-555. The sequence continues at coordinate 4,430 of DAIMHT010000089.1, read as the reverse complement.
CATGCAGAACGCGGTCGATCACGCCTTCCCGATCAGCGACGACGGTCCCGCCGAAGGCCACGTTCGGGTCTGGCTGCGGCGCGGCGAAGGGGAGCTCGCGGTCGACGTGGTCGACGACGGCGTCGGCCTCCCGTCCGGGTTCTCGCTGGACCGGTCCCGCGGGTTGGGGCTCTCGATCGTGCACGCCCTCGTCACGAGCGAGCTCGACGGCTCGATCGAGATGCGCAACGACGGCGGGACTCGGGTCAGTCTCCGGGTGCCGGTGAAACCGGCAGTGCGGGTCGAAGAGCTCGAGACCCGCTGATCAGCTCGCGGCGCGCTGGCGGGCCACCCAGGCCTTGCGGAGCTTGCGGCGCTCCTCCTCGGTGGTGCCACCCCAGATGCCGGCCTCCTGGTTCGTCGCCAACGCGAACTCGAGGCACTCGTCGTTGACGAGACAGGCGGTGCAGATCCGACGGGCGGTCTCGATCTGCTCCAGGGCCGAGCCGGTGGTTCCGATGGGGAAGAAGACGTCAGGGTCAGAGTCCCGGCACGCGGATCGACCGCGCCAGGCTTCCGAGTCCCAGTCGTGGGTCCGGATCCAGGTGAGCGCCACTGCTGCGTCCTTGCTGTGTTCGGCGTTGCCGCCGTCGAGTTGCCCGCGCTGCCGGGCCCGTGGCTCCGGCGCGCCCGACCTCGGGGTTGGCACCGCGAGGCGATTGGGAGCGTAGATCCAGTGTGACACCGGCCACAAGGCCTCTGACCTGCCCGTTCGCGAAGAACCTACGATGCCGGGGTGCCGGGAGCCCCGCCGACCACCGGGGTGTGGGCCCATCGGGGTGCTCGACGCCAGGCTCCCGAGAACACCGTGGCCGCGTTCCGCCGGGCCCGGGCCCTCGGCGCCGACGGGGTGGAGCTCGATGTGCGGCGCTGCTCCGACGACGGGTTGATCGTCCACCACGACGCGACGGCCCGGGGGGTCGGCCTCCTCGCCGACGCGCCCCTCTCGGCGATCCGGGCCGCCCGGCCCGAGATCCCGACCCTCGACGAGGCCCTCGACGCCTGCACCGGGATGCTCGTCAACGTGGAGGTCAAGAACCTGCCCGGCGATCCCGACTTCGACGGCGACGATCGAATCGTGGCGCTGCTCGCCCAGGCCCTGGCCCGCCGAGATCACGCCGACGACGTCTTGGTCTCGTCGTTCAACCTGACCACCGTGGACCGGTTCCGCCAAGTGCCCGACGCGGCCCCGACGGCGCTGCTGACCCTGGCCAGCTTCGAGCCCCTCGCCGCGGTGAGGATCGCCGCCGATCGGGGGCACGCCGCGCTGCACCCGAACGTGTGGGGCCTGACCGGCCCGGTCGCCACCGCGGTGGCGGCCCGGGCGCATGAGCTCGGGCTGGCGCTCAACGTCTGGACCGTGAACCGGGCGGCCACGGTGCGGCGCCTCGCCCGGGCCGGTGTCGACGCGGTCGTGACCGACGTCCCCGACCGGGCCCTCTCGGCGCTGGGCCGGGCCGTCACCCCTCGGGTGGAACCACCAGCGTGAGGCAGTCGGGGTCGTAGTGCACCTCGAGGCGCTCGACCCCGCCGAGATAGTCGCCGTCGACCTGCCACGGGAACGGGGAGCCGTGCGCGACGAAAGTGACGGCGTCGAGGTCGGCGAGCTGGACGATGTGACGGCTGCGCTCGAGCCGGCGGCCCCGCGCCATCGCTGACAACGCCGCCGGGAGCAGCACCCAGGCGTCGAGACGCCGGAACATCGTCAACGCCAGCTTGCGGTCGAGACCGGCGGCGTGCGTCACGGTCAAGGGTCGCACCCCGAAGAAGGCGTAGGGAGAGGAGTTCGACGTGATGGCGAAGAACCCGTCGCCGATCGGCTCGCCGCCCACCTCGACCCGGTACGGCGGATGCTCGTGATCGAACCCCCGGTAGAACGTGGTGAGCGCCGCCACCGCGAACGTGGGGTGAGCGAGCCAGCGCTTCAACCGGGCGTGCCGTTCGACCTGCCCGATGACCTCGGCGTCGAACCCGGCCCCGAGGTGGAACAAGAACCGGCGGCCGTTCCCGCAGCCGAGCCCGACCCGGCGGAACGAGCCCCGCTCGAGGCTGTCCACGAGCTGCTCGGTGGCGGGACGCAGCGAGTTCGCCACCCCGATGGTCCGCGCGAAGACGTTGGTCGACCCCCCCGGGAGCGGCGCCAACGCGGTGGTGGTGCCCGCCAGCCCGTTCGCGGCCTCGTTCAGGGTCCCGTCGCCCGCGGCGACGACGACGGCGTCGAAGCCCTCCCGGGCCGCGGCGCGAGCCAGCCGGGTGGCGTGACCGCGCCGGGTCGTCTCGGCGACCTCGAGGCGGTGGGACTCACCGAGCGCGTGCTGGACCCGCAGCCGCCGTCGGGGCGTCATCGACGACGCGGTCGGGTTCACGATCAGCAGCAGCCGCACGGCCGGGCAGGATACGGCGATACCGTCCGCCGGTGTCCTCGCCACTCGCCGCGATCAGCGCCGAGGTCGTCTCGTGTCGGGCCTGCCCCCGTCTCGTGGCCTGGCGCGAGAGCGTCGCCACGACGAAACGGGCGGCGTTTCGTGACGACACCTACTGGGGTCGCCCCGTCCCCGGGTTCGGCGACCCCGACGCGTCGATCCTGCTGGTCGGGCTCGCCCCCGCCGCGCACGGCGGGAACCGGACCGGGCGGGTGTTCACCGGCGACCGGTCCGGAGACTGGCTGTTCGGCGCCCTCTACCGGGCCGGTCTCGCCAACCAGCCCACCTCGGAACGAGTCGACGACGGGCTGACCCTCCACGACGCGTACGTGACCGCGGCGGTGCGTTGCGCGCCCCCCGACAACGCCCCGACCCCCGAGGAACGCGACCGCTGCCTCCCGTACCTCGCCCGGGAGCTCGACGTGCTGACGCGGGTGCGGGTGGTCGTGGTCCTCGGCGGGTTCGCGTACGCGGCGGTGTGGCGCACGCTCGGCAAGGCCGGCGTCGCGCTGCCCCGACCCCGGCCCCGGTTCGCGCACGGGCTCGAGGTGATCACGCCCCGGGCCACGATCCTCGGCTGCTTCCACCCCAGCCAGCAGAACACGTTCACCGGCCGGCTCACCGAGGCGATGCTCGACGCGGTGCTCGCCCGGGCCCGGACCCTGGCGGCCGGCCCGGCCGAGGTCAGGTCAGGGCGAGGATCTCGCCCGCCGCGTACACGACCGCGATGACACCGAGGACGACGCCCACGAGGATTCGGACCGTCCGATCCGAGGACCGGATCGTGAGATGGGCACCGAGCCGGGCGCCGGGCACGACCCCGACGGAGAGCGGCAACGCGAAGAGCCAGTCGATGTGACCCAACGCGGCGTGCGTGATCATCCCCGGGATCGCCAGCACGCCGACGCACGCCAGCGACGTGGCCAACGCCTCCTTGATCGACAGTCGAACCCAGGTCGTGAACAGCGGCACCATCAGCACCCCGCCGCCGATCCCGAGCAGCCCGCTGAGCCCCCCGGCCCCGAGCCCGATCACCAGCAGGCGCCACGCCTCGTCCCGTCGCTGCCCCGCGTGCTCGTGCATGAGCCCCGGCGCGGCGTCGGTGATGCCCTCGACCGCGACGACCGACTCCGGGTCGGGTTCCCCGACGGGCCGGCTGAGCCGGTAGGCGCTGAACCCGACCATGGCCGCGGTGAGGATCATGAGCGGATGCCCGTTGCCGGGCACGACCGAGGTCAGCAGCGCGCCCCCGACGGCCGCGACCACGCCGGCCGACGACGTCCACACCACGACCCGCCAGTGGATGAGCTCCTCGCGTCGGTACCGGATCGCGCCACTGATCGCGGACGGGAGGATCGACGGGATCGTCGAACCGACCGCGGCGAGCGGCGTCGCGCCCAGAACCCGGATCGCGGGCGTGGAGGCGACGGCGCCACCGATGCCGAACATCCCCGACAGCACGCCGGTGCCGACACCGACCACGGCGCTCAACACAATTCGCCACAGGTCGGACATCCCCGCGGAGGCTACCCTTCGCTTCGTGGCCACCGACGTGTCGTTACGCGGCGTCTACGTCCCGCTCATCACCCCGTTCGCGTCCGACGGCAGCGTCGCGCTGGACGCGCTCGCAGGACTGGCCCACACCTACCTCGACGCCGGCGTCGCCGGTCTCGTCCCGCTCGGCACGACCGGCGAGACGCCACTGCTTGACCACGACGAGCAGCGCGCGGTCGTCGACACGTGCGCCCGCGTCTGCCGCGAGCGGCACGCACCCATGATCGTCGGGGTCGGGACCAACAACACCCGCTCGACGATCGCCGCCACCGAGGCGCTCGCCGCGATCCCCGAGGCCACCGCGGCGTTGTGCGTCGTCCCCTATTACCTGCGGCCGGGCCAGGCCGGGATCGTCGCCCATTTCGAGGCGATCGCCGCGGCGAGCCCGGTGCCGATCGTCCTCTACAACATCCC